>QIGM01000543.1 GCA_003230795.1 bacterium | reverse complement strand
AGCGCTGGGTGTTATTCTAGAGACGAGTGTGCCGCTAGTTGCCGTCAGGCAATTGCCTTTTTCTGGAGTGGAGTCGCTGGCGTTGCAAGTAGACCAGCGAAATTCTGTAGAGAAGGCCATCGGTTCTATTCTCGGTAGCGTAGAGCTTGAGGCGACGCTTCGTGAAGCGAGTGAGCTTTTTGTTGTGGCGCATGCCGCGGAGCCAATTGCCAATCTTTTTGCGGAAGTCTACGAGGCTATTTCTGGCAAAAGTTTTAACGTTTGTGCTTCGGCTGAAGAATCCTCGACCGAGGTGATGCCGCCAGTAGAGGCCGAAACTCCTCAAGCGCCTGCTATTATCTCTTCTAAGCTACGCGTGCTCATGATGAATCGTAGCAATGCTCTTACCCATCGGGGCGGCGACACTGTTGTGATGGAGCGAGTAACTGAAGGACTACGTGCTATGGGCCATCACGTCGATGTTGACGTTGAAGGTAAAAGCAATCCAAGCGACTACGACATTGCGCATCTCTATAATTTTGCGATTCGCGAATCCACTGAGCAAATGGCGAGACGCTGCGTAGATGCTAAAACTCCATACGTTGTTACGACGATGTATGAAGATTGGCCTAAGTTTTACAACCAGATGGCGAATCACTACTTCGCTCTCAAGGCATATGCCGAACTTGGGCAGCCTCAAGAAAACTGGGCAGAACTTTCTCAAGCTGCAAAGAATGTTGAAGCAGCACCGGCATGGGACAATTCATGGACAGCAAATCACTGCGCGGCTTTGATTGCGACCGGAACGTACGAGGCCGAGTCGCTTCGTCGAGACTATCCAAAAACTCCGCTTGTTGAAGTGTATCGTTGCGGCCATGAAGTCGCCGAGTGGAATGGTGATGGCTCCCTCTTCGAAAAAGAGACAGGGCTGAAAGACTTCGTTCTCTGTGTCGGAAGACTGGAGTGGAGAAAGAACCAGTTGATGCTACTTAAAGCGCTTGAGCATAGTGATATCCCCGTGGTTTTTGCGACTGGCGGATTTACCTATCAACCTGAGTACGAGGAAGTCTGCCGAAAGTTCAGACGAAAAGGTAAAACAGTTTATCTGGGTCGTATGGCTCCGGAGCTTCTTGCGAGCGCATTTTGTGCAGCACGAGTTCATGTATTACCGAGTTGGTTTGAGCTTCCGGGATTGGTTTCTCTTGAAGCCGCTCACTACGAAACGAATGTTGTAGTAACTGACTACGGTACGGCAAGAGACTACCTAGGTGAGAAGGCCTACTATTGTTCGCCGGATGATGATGAGAGTATTCTCAACGCTGTGACTGCGGCCTATTATGCGCCGAGTAAGCAAGGACTTCGCCAGCAGGTTGCCCAATTTACATGGGAAGAAGCCGCACGGCGGAACCTTGCAATCTATGGGTTGGCTCTCGGTCTAGAAGTGAGGCAAGTCGAGACTACGGCGCCAGTTGAGGAAGCTGCACCAGTCGAGACTGCGGCGCCAGTTGAGGAAGCTGCACCAGTCGAGACTGCGGAGTCAGTTGAAGAAGCTGCACCAGAGGCCCCTGTCACAGTTTCGCCCACACCGACGACGAGTCTTCCATTTAATCAAACACTGCAAGATGCAAGTGCTCAATCTGCAAATGCTCGCTTAAAGGTCGCAAAAATTCCTGAAGTCGTAGGAAGTGAGTCTGAGTCGGAAGACGCAGAGGTCGAAGCGGCTATGCACTGTGTGGCCGGGGATGAACTCCTCATAGCCGGTGAGCACGAAAAAGCTCTGGCGTGCTACGAAGATGCGCTTCGTTCTGATTCGACCAATGCGCGAGCATTTCGAAGTCTTGCAGTGGTTCGACTGACTAGAGGTGAGCATGATGAAGCGGAACCATTTTTCCGCTCTGCGCTTCGTCAGGACCCACGCGATGTTAAATCTCTTGTAGGACTTGGTGCAGTTCAGTGGGCCAGAGAGGAGAAAGAAGAAGCCTTTGATCTCTATCTTCGTGCTGCCGAGATCGAACCAAAAAATGTTTCCTGCGTGCTCTATCTCGTAAACGCTGCCTATGAGCTTGATAAGCTAGATGATCTCGAAAAAGCTCTAAGAAGATTTCTGCGGCTCGATAAAGAGAACGTCAATATTCAATACTGCCTTGCTGGTTGCTACTTCCGTCAAGAGAAGTATGGACGGGCAGAAGGGATTGTTGAGCGAATTCTTCAGGTAAACCCCTCGCACGAAGAGACCGTTGAGCTTCGGGAAGAGATTCAAAAACGCCGCGATGGAATCATCGAGGAAGGTGAAGGGGTAGCGCTTGAGGCTCCGAATAATGGTCGGATAAACCAAGTTCCCAAATTAGCTGATTCGACCGACATACAAGGTCCATCCTTGAAAGCTAGAATCACTCAACTTGAAGAGATGAAGAGGCGGAAGGACTATCAGGGAGTAATTACACAGGCTAAGTCGCTCTTATCTGATTCACGTGCAAATGAGTCCCAAGTATCGCTAATTCGAATTATCTCAGCAGAATGCTTGGCGAGTGTTGGCGACTATACCCAGGCAGATAGCGAATTTGCTATTGCCTTGTCCGATTCCACTTATTCTTACCGAGCCTTCAGTGGGAGGGCCGCATTGGCCGCCTCATTTGAGCAATGGGATGAGGCCGAGAAGCTATTTAATGATTCCTTGGAGAGAAAGGCGGATTTCGACCCTGCGATTGCGGGTCTTGGAATTGTTGCGATGAGCAAGAAGGCCGAAGAGGAGGCATGGGACTTGTTTCTGAGAGCGCTTGAGATTAACTGTGAGAACATGCAGGCAATTCATGGTCTCCTGCAGATTGGTTACTCGCTTGGACGTCTCGCGGAAGTAGAAAAAGCGCTCAGGACCTATCTCGATATACATCCTGTTGACCTGATGATGCTCTATTCGCTTGCCGGTTGTATGTTCGCCCAAGGGAGAAAGACAGAGGCTGAAGAGCAGTGCAGAACCATACTAATTTTCGAACAAGAGCACGAACTCGCTCTTGAGCTACTTGCCAAGATTGAGACAGACGATGGCCGTCGCGCCTCGGCAGGCGCCTCGTAGCGCATCTGTCACTCTTTCCAAGTGCATCTAGGATTGGAGATAAGGGCTCCTAAGCCGAATGCCCGAAACTGAAGCCGCACTTTCTATTCTTCTCGTTAATCAAAGTTGGTTTGCACCTGAGCTGCGAGCTATCGGTCACAATGTCATTTCAGCTGGATGGGTCCACGAGGCCTTTGATATTCGTTTCTCGCGAGGCCAGCATCTGCAAGAAATCTTGGACCAAGCGTCTAAGGAAAATCCAATTACGCACCTTGTCTACTATGACGACAGCACGACTCCTAGTTTACTCGGACTAGATTCACTCGAAATTCCTTCTCTGTTCTATTCTGTGGACGCGCATCATCACGCGAGTTGGCATTCTGCCTTTTCTGCGATGTTTTCCAAGACTTTGGTTGCTCAAAAGGACTACGTCCGTGAATTTGCTAATTACTCTGAAGCTGTTGAATGGTTCCCTCTTTGGGCACCGCGAGATGTGGGTCCGGAAGAGCAAAAAGACATCGACGTGTGTTTTAGAGGGAACCTTGAGCGTGATTTGCACCCAAAGCGTGCAGACTTCTTTGATGAGCTTGGGCAATTAATCTCCATTGATACTAAACGAGAACCATATTTTAAGAGCTATCCAAGAGCGAAAATAGTCGTGAACCAAGTTGTTGATGGTGATCTAAATTTTCGCGTATTTGAGGCAATGTACAGCGGAGCATTGCTAATCACCCCTCGAGTAAAGAATGGGATGAGCGATCTGTTTTGTTCTGAGACCGATTTGCTGGAATACGATGAAGGCGATGTTGAGGAAGTTGCTCGACTTGTTCAGCATTATCTCGTTCACGACGAAGAGCGGAATAGAATAGCGAATGCGGGGCAGAAAAAAGTCTTTGAATTACATTCCGCAAAGGTGCGAGCGTTGCAGCTTGCTGAGCATCTGCGTGGGCTTAAAACAGGGGCTCAAACCAGGCAACATATCGGTGCGGCTAACTCATACCTCTATGGATGCATCAACGGAATGCTTTCTCGAGATGATTTTCTGTCCGTTCCTGAAAATGAAACTGAAAAGCGTTATCTCATTCAGGCCATCGAAAGCCTCACGAAAGGCATTAGGAGTGGTGAGCCCTTCGGGTCAGAGGGAGAAGTGTGC
>QIGM01000374.1 GCA_003230795.1 bacterium | reverse complement strand
CGGCCTGTCCTGAGATTCCACCACCTACGACTCTTATACGAAACTGATACTTCTCAGCGGCTTCGCAAAGTTCGAGTGGCTGGTTGATGATCCGTCGCTTAGTGTCTTCCGGAAAATACTGCTCAACCGGCTTTTTGTTAACAACGATATCTGGTGCGTCGTCGTTTTCTTTGGAGAACAGATAGACTCTAGCACTTGCTGCTTTACGTCGACCGATACTAGTGATTCCTGCTTGCTTTGCGCACATTCGCGAGACCCTTAAAATTAAACTTTATAACTCAACTGGTTACTGTTTTTATAACTCAACCGGTTGCTGTGCTTCATGCGGATGTTCCGCTCCAGCATAGACTTTCAATTTTTTAAACTGTGCACGACCAAGTGTATTTTTTGGAAGCATGCCTTTAACGGCTTTTCTCAACACCGCCTCTGGCTTTCGCTTGATAAGTTCAGCGGCTGTTTCTTCCTTAATACCACCCACGTAGCCCGTGTGTCGGTAATACTTTTTCCCTTCGAGCTTGTTACCGGTAAAGCGAATCTTATCCGCATTCACAACGACAACGAAATCGCCTGAGTCGTTATGTGGTGCGTAGCTCGGGTTGTTCTTACCCTTGAGAGCGGCAGCGATCTTAGTCGCAAGACGTCCAACGACTTGGTCGCTTGCGTCTACCACTTTCCATTTACGAAGCGATAAGGCCTCTTCATTACTACGAAAACTTGTGTTCATTTGAAATATTCCCTAAAGGAAAACGTAATTCGAGCGTTCGCGCTCGCACTGGTTCGCACCACCCTGCCCACACCAGCCGGTCTGACAGGGGGCGTAAAGATAACACAGTTCTCTGCTGCGTCAACATGGGAGGATCACGAAGAATTACCAAAAACCGACCAAAATAATAGCCGACCAGATTCGCGTAAAGCACGAGTAGCTTCGGGCAAGGAGGTTGCAAAATCACACTTGGGATGCTGTTTAATTACAAGTACTTAGGCAAACAACCTCAACTTGCTCGCCTCACTCTCCACAGCGGCAAGGCTGAGAGTTCCTTCAGAGTCAGTCGCTCGGTTAAGTTTCATACATAAGCTAAGCGAACTCAGCTCCGAGCCGGCAATACTCTCCGGCTCTTGAAGCTCTAATGCGCAAAGCAGTGCCGATGTTCCTTGGATAAGATCCTGTGAGGCAAGAAAAGCCGAAAAGCTATCAACCACTGCTTGAGCGCCACTGAACTTCAGCTTCATAGCTCTAAGCAACAAACTGCTCAGCGCTCGGCACTCTGCTTCAACTTCAAGAACCCGAAACAGAGAGGACTGTCGCGGCTCGGATCCGTCTTTCTTCGCCTTAGCCGCCAACTCAATAATCTTATCGAGAATTTCTCGAGTCACAGACGCGTTCGTCGCGGCGAGCACAAAAGCCTTTGCAGCTTGCCCATCGCCAGCTTGCCCATCGCCGAGAACAGCTTCGACTTCTGTAACATGTCGTTTGATAACTGCTAGGGCCGCATCGAAGTCCGTTCCCTTAGAAAGAGAAAAATGCCCAAGGGCTACGCCGCTAGCATCATCAAGCGAATCAAGCGCTGAGACATCGGCCAAGACTTTCGCTAGTGAGCCGCTCATTTCTTCGATCCACAACTTACGCGAACACCAACAAGAGAGCAGGCATCAGTTTTGCCTTCTGCTCCGAGCATCACATTCTGTCCGTCGACAACACGCACCATCGTACTGACCAAGGATTCCCCCTGAGCGTCTTCCCAATCAACTGTTAAGTGCACACGCCCACCGGATACCTCATGCGGTTCAACCCGCACGGTGTGCACTCCCTGACTGGCATGCCTAAGATGAAACGTCGCCTTTTCCGAAAGTGCCACGCGAGCTGTTCTTGCATCTACAGTCTCATAGTCCTCAAAAGGCAGAGGCGCGAGCTGCTCTCGCACATCTGCTAACTTTGCGTTTATCTTTTTGGCGGAGACTGGAGAATTCGGAGAGCTTTTAATAGCCTTAATTAGCCTAACAAAAACTTCGCAACTTGTTACACGACTCGTCCCTTCGGCATTAGCGTAACGTCCGAGAACAATAAGTCCACCAAACACTATCAGCAAAGGTAAGGACAAACGCATCAAGCTTCTCATCGCTCTGCGCTCCCGAAAAGAAGCTGTCCAAAACTAGAATTCCGCAAGTCCATTGTTACTTCCCCACTCTCGGCAAACTTGTTTCGACCAAATCTGTTTCAACCTGAGGCACCCAGATAACCGGCGGCGCATTTCGTCCGCGAGAGGGAACAATCCTTACCGGGCTTTTCGCCTTAATCCAGTCGATATGCGTTCGCCCAGTTCGAAGGCCCCCGCCCACCCTCGCGCCATGTTTGCCGAGGGCAGCAGAGCCTATTAGCTGAGAAGTCTCCAAGTGCATGCGCAAAGGTCGTCTAAAAGAGGAATCACCCAAGCCAAGCGGAGCACTAACTACGAACTCTCTCCGCACTAACTTCCTGCTTCCCACTCTGGTATTCGACCCTCTGGAATTCATCTCGCTCCCAAAGCCGCTAGAGCCTGCGGCCTGAGAACCAACCAAAGAAACAATAGGTATGGAATCTTGATTAACTCGAGCCTTCTGTTCTCGCGAGCCAGACTCTTTCGCTGCAGCGAGCACGGTTGAGGAAGCAGCACCCCCTAATGAAGTAGTACCTGGTGCGGAATGCGCTATAAGTCCAGCCGAATCAAGAGCCAAATCAAAAGCCAAGTCAAGAGACGGAGAGGTAGTAGAAGCGGAGCCAATCCAGGCACCGACCATAAGCGCGACAGCAGCGGTTGCTCCCATAGCAACAAATACTGGTGGCCGAAAAAAATCAGCGCCCATCCAGCTCGCAACTTGCTCTCGCCATTGAGCGGTAGATAATTGAGCGTTAGTGCGAAACTCCCCCGCCGAAGCTGAAGCTGAAGCCGAAGAAGATTCGAGTTGCTCTGAAATCGAGGACCACAAGTCAACGGAACGCTCAGCACCATTCTCTTGCGCGACTTGGGAAGAGAACCAAACTTCGAGTTCCTCTCCTACTTCTGATAAGCCAAACAACTCGCGACTAATCTCTCCACTGCTTGAATCACCCATATCAAGTTTAGCAGTATCGAGTTTCGCACGGATTTTCTCCTGCTTCCGCTCGGGAAGCTCTCCATCAAAGAAAGCAGCAAGTTGTAACTCTCGCCTATACGTTATCCTGTGCTTTATCCGACTGCATAAGCTCGACAGCAACGGCAATGATTGAAATAACATTTCTAGCTTACGCCTCATAATTCTATTCCCCTTCCAAAGCCTCCTTCCAAAGCCTCCCTGCCAAAGCCTACCGTTCGTAGCTTAGCTACTGACAGCCCCCTTGGGTCTACGAGTGGGTCTGTGACTCGATTTACTTTGAATCCGATCGCTTTGTTTCTCCTCAGCCTTTTCCGCGCTCACCCCTTCGGGCCTTAGTTCCTCTAATGCGGCTTGAAGTTTCTTTCGGGCATGATGCAAGCGACTCATTACGGTGCCTTTTGTACAACCTGCGACTTCGCTTATTTCAGAATACGACAAGCCATCTATTTCACGGAGCGTAATAACGGCACGATGGTCTGGGCTGAGCTCCGCAAGGGCATCGTTAAACCTCTGACGGATTTCCTGCCTGCGATATTCGCTCTCTGGGTCAGAAACTGTGCCCATATAACGGCTTGAATCAGCATCAGAATACTGGGCAACGATATCTATGGCGTTTCCGTCCTCCATCCCAATTTCAGAACGTCGGTAAGCCTTGCGAGATAGGTCAATTGAGAGATTGAAAATGATTCTGTAGAGCCAGGTATAAAAGCTCGACTGAGCGCGAAAGGAAGCTAAGTTACGGTAAGCCTTCACAAAGGCTTCTTGGGCAATTTCTTCAGCGTCTTCGTAGTTTCCAAGTATCCCAAGCGCGATAGAATGGGCCCTGGATTGATACTCTTCAACAAGCTCACGATAAGCCTCGTGATCTCCTTGCTTAGCGCGGTTTACTAGCGCGAGATCACGCTTGCGGGCGCTGGCAGTCTCTTCCTTAGATTTTTTCTGTTTTCCTTTCACCGAAGAGGCCACAAGCACACTAGTTGAATTTTCCAGAGATAAGATATCCTGAGATGAACGCGGAATCACCAATTGCCGCTCACCCAATTTCTGCACAACCTTAGTATTTCGTCGACCACTCCCC
>QIGM01000406.1 GCA_003230795.1 bacterium | reverse complement strand
TAACACCAGCCTGTTGCACTTTATCAAGCACCGCAACAAAGGACTGCACTGAGCTTTCTTTGCCCGCACGAATAATGACTATCGTCTCAGGCTTAAGCGTAGTCTTCAGGTACTCGGTCAGACTGCTTACCGGCAAACGTTCGCTGTTTACCTCAACATAACTGTCATCAACAAGCGACACGGTGAGCGTCTTATCCAAAACAAGGTCCGGCGCCTCGGCACTGGGAAGTTGCAGCGGCAAGCCTTGCTCTTTGTTGAACGTGCTTGTGAGCATGTAAAAAGTAAGGAGTAAGAACACCACATCAACAAGTGGCGTGAGCTCTAAGCCTAATGCACGTTTTTCTTTACGTCGTATTCTCACGCTCTCTGCCCCAGCTACTGCAGCGAAGAGCGAAGCACAGAGTCAACAAACTCCTCTTCACTCTCGCCAGTGCGCGGTGCGAAATGCCGAAGCATTGAAACGCCGAGGCGTTCCATTCTATGCACTATCCTGTCTATTGAGCTCTGAAAGAAGTGATGCACCACAAGCAGTGGTATCGCAATTATCAATCCAAAGGCTGTAGTGAGTAGCGCTTCCCATATACCGCCGGCAAGCACTGAAGGATCGGCTCGTAGTCCCGCCGAAGCAAGACCCTGAAATGCTGAGATCATTCCCATCACTGTTCCCAACAAGCCTAAGAGAGGGCTGAGGTGAGCGGCGATTGAGATGGCACCCATTCCCGATTCAAGACGCTGTAATTGCTCAGCACCGCAAAGCTCCAACTCGCGCTCGCGCTCTTTCGCCGACATTTGCGAAACTTCAAGCGAAGATACTTCAATCGCCCGGGCCGCAATTTGCGCGAGAGGCGAAGGATTCTTTTTCAGATCATCAACGACGGTTCGGACTCCACGCTTGGCAACGTCAGTCGAAATATCTTTTACAGAGAAGTCTTTCTTTAGTCGCAACTCACGCAAAGCCATCCACTTCAAAATCACAAGCGCGAGTGAAAAAACTGAGACAAAGAGGAGGACGAATAATACCGGACCCCCGTTACCTAAATGCTGTAAAAGGCTCATTCAATATCTGCCAAACGTCATAAGTCAGTAGTCGAGTCTCGCTTAGTAAGAAAACTCCACACCTGCAACCGCAGTCAGAGGAAGTCCTGGACGCGCTCCCGCCGGTCGCCGCGCCACCACATACTCTCTGTCGAAGAGATTCTCTACAGTTCCAAAAAGCGAAACGTAGTCGTTGTACTGCCACTTCGCTAACAAATCAAATACCGCATAACTGTCTGTAGTTGACGGAGAATCAAGCTCGCCTACAGCGGTCTGCATTTTGTCCGAGAAGAAAGCTTCTAGATAGAGTGCGTAGTCCAGATACTCGACTCCGAGACTTCCAAAGGCCTGGTGTTCTGGAATATAGGGAACCTGATCCCCATCTCGCACATCACCGAAGAAATCGCTGTCAAAACTGCTCGCAAATTCAGCATCGGTGAAGGTGTAGTTCATACGAAATGGCACAGCGAAAGCTGCGTCATGCGCTTCTACGAGATCATACCCAAGCTCAAATTCAACTCCGAGCACATCAGCCTCACCACCATTGAAAAGGTCTCCTGAACCGGTTCCACCACTGGAGAGTGTATCTGCACCGAGAAGGTTCTCGTAGTCGGTGTAGAAGAACGTAGCTTTCGTATAGAATGAGTTCCGCTCAAAACTGGCGCCTGTTTCGTAGTTGATACTTTCCTCTTCTTCGACATCGTCGTTGCTTGATGGTCCAGGAGGAGAGAATCCTTTGTGGATTCCGGCGTAAACTGACAGCTCCTCATTAACTTCGAACTTACCCGCGAGGCCTGGAATTAGAGAATCAACATTCGTGTCATTTCGCTTTAAAGCGATTCCGCTTCTAGTTGGATCCTCTTTACCGAAATCCTCTCTAGTATAATTAATCCGCTCGTATCGCAGCCCTGGTACAAGAGTGAATGCGTCTAGCTCAATAGTATCTTGCACAAAAAACGACCAGGCGTCTGCCGAACCAATTCGATTCGCTTGCGAGCCTGGCGCACCCTCATCAGTGAGAACCAATCGAGCATTCTCAATCCGGTACCCGTCATCTTGCTGGAACCTATCCTCTTCGTCAGAGTGGAAACGAGCACCAACTTCAAGCGAATGTACCGAGTCAAGCACTTCGAAATCCCAACCAAGAACGCTCTGGATCCCCATAGATTCGTAATCACGCTGATTGGCACGAAGCGCAATTGCGCCATCTGGGCTAGTTGCTTCTCCTCTAAGCCACGCGAGCTCATCGGAGAAAGTGGCCGGATCGTTTAGAACACTGGCGATACCGGTGCCGCCAACTTTCTCAATCTTGTACCAATTTCGTTGCGTTTCATTGTAGTAGAGCAAGGTGGTTACATCGATGTCTTCCGAAAACTCAATTGAATGGCGAACATGATGCTGCACATGGTCGACATCGATATTGTCTAGCTGAGACGCTGCGTAACGCCGAAATGGCGTGCGACCAAAGTCTTCATCCGTAAGCCCTAGGTACGTCTCGTTTGATTGCTGGTCGTAGAATCCGCCTTTGTACTCTACCTCTTGGTAAAAACTACGTTCAGGGTCAGTATTGAGTCGAAACTTGAATTGATAATCTTCAAGATCAACACCCGTGTCACCGCCGCCATCGAGGTCTTTAAAGCCGTCGGTTTCGAGCTGGTACGTCTCAAACATAACTCCGCCGTACTTTTTACTCGTCCCGCCATTGAGATAAATCTTCTTCAAATTATCTGTTCCAAATCCAAGCTTCGCATTGAGGCTGTCTTCATCAGGAATTGGAGTTGAGAGTAAGTTTAAGCTCCCGCCAGTAGTATACGGTCCATACTTAATCAGTCCCGGCCCTTTCGTAAGCTCTAGCCCAGACATTCTACCGACCGGAGGAAAGTAGTAAGCAGATGGTGCGGAGTAAGGTGCAGGAGCGATAAGAATGCCATCCTCCATCAAGGTAATTTTCGAAGAGCGTTCGTTTGGAACGCCACGAACGCCGATGTTTGGACGTAGGCCATAGCCTTCTTCTTCTTGAATATTTACACCAGGCACTTGTCGCAGCACTCGATGAATATCATCTACACCGTGTAATTGATCTTGAAGCTCTTCCTCCTCGATGACATTCACCGAGCCTGGCGCGCGAAACGCCTCTTCTTTAGAGTCGGCAACCATGATGCGGTTCAGCCTCGACTCTCCCTCTTCAGCCTCGACTGAGGCGCTCTCCTTCGTTTCCACAGGCGTCTCTTCTGCGAAAGAAAGAAGCGGTGAACATAGAATTAAGAACGAGATGGGTATAGAAAATCGGAAGAACAAATTATTAGGCGCCATGCGAGAAGATGTCTCAATTATTGTGGTGAAGCTAAGTAAACGAAAAAAGCCGGACGGCTCGTAATTCAATGCCGTTCTCAGAGTGCATGGATATACGATTGGCAGTTAGGCATGTCAAGCATTAGTGAGGGTGGGGGGCGTAGTGATTCACGTGCCCACATTCCGACTGGGAGTCTGGATTTTAACATCCCTAGCCAAACGAGATTGGGCACTAGGTTCGAGACTATTGTTATGCAATTACAGCAACTTAGCAGTTCTTGCCTTTTCGAGTTACCACCTCGTACTTTGTCCTGCATAACGTAAACAGAGGCAAAATTCTCTACTGAGAGCGTTAAACACCGATTTGGGAGCCTAAAAAATGTCTGAGCTAAAGCGATTCGTCGACGAAATTATCGAAGACGGCATTATTACCGCTGATGAACACCAGCAGTTTACCGACCTCGTTCATGACGACGGCGAAATTGATGCTGAAGAGTCGGAACAAATCTCTAGAATTTTTAGACTCGTCTCCGAAGGCAAGGTGCGGATACTCGATGAGTCGCGTGATGTCGGCTCTCGTAACGAACTCGAACAGGCAAAAGCAGAAGTAGTCGCCCAAGACGAAGCAAAGGATGGCGAGAATAATTTCGAAGAACTCGACCACGAGGCCCTTGACGCTCGAAAAAAAGAAATCGCAAAGGTCATTGCGCAACTCAACCAAGAACGCGAGGCAGGCCGTAATAAGATTTCTGAATTCTTGAGTAGCAGCAAGTAACTTACTCGGTAAAAGCCTTTACGATCGCCTATTCGAAGCTCTAAACTGCAAGGGGATGCCTCAGCAGACACTCCCCTGGAGAAGAGAATGAGCGAAGAAGGC
>QIGM01000235.1 GCA_003230795.1 bacterium | reverse complement strand
GAAGGGCGTGACTACGTCACCGAAGATGACCTAAAGTTTCTCGCTCCTTTCGTGCTTCGCCACCGACTACGCTTTCACCCTGGTGCGGGCGATCCTGAAGAGGCTTTTGCCGAACTTATTCGGCCTCATATTGAGAGATTAGTGGGAAGTAGCTTTAAAGCAGCAGGCTAGGGCCGCCCTCTGAGAATCCTCGTTTACTGCCTCATCTCCTGCCCTCAACAATATAAGTTCCTCTTTATTCTAACTTTTTGATCCTAGATTAAGTTGCTTGGGACGGGTAGAATCATGAGTAAATTACCGCCTAAGCTCTTTTCTACTTAAATAAAGACTAAAATGAGTTGAGGCGCTTTAGCTGTTGATTTCAGCTAGGGCGCAGCTCTGTGCCTAAGGGTTTTCCGTGGGGTTCTTACCTCTGTCGTTCCTATCGTCCAGACTAGATCTGGACCCTTGTGCGAATTGCTTCATGTTGAGGCCTTTCGTTCGAGGGTAGCTAGGAACCAATTTCGAAAAGGAGGTAGCCATGACACGTCCAGTCGCCATGAAGCTCGCAGCGTTTCACCTACTGAGGTATTTCCCAATCAAGGCCGATAAATTTTCGATCGAGCCCTGCTCTTCGGAATCACTCTTGCTAGTGTTTGCCGAAAATGAAGTCGAAAGCGAAGTGTTAATTCCGATCACTCGTCAGAATAACCTTCACACCCACATCAGGGTCGAGGTTACTTACGACGAAGATATCGCCGGTTTGGTTTGGGTTCGCTTGCTTACAATGGCTGGTGTTCCCCTAACCGTGCAAATCGGAAGCAAATTCATTTGGGATACCAGAATGCCGCTGATGCTGAATTGAAAAGTTTAGCGACGGCGAAGGACAGTTCCTGCTTAGCAGAAACAAACAGGTTTGCAGAAATGCATGGAGCTGTCCTTTTTCTTTTTTGGCCATGTTAGAATGGCGCAGGGGTACGAAGTTGCGCAAAAATGAATGTAAAACCCCTGGCCAGAAACAAACATCTTTTGTTTCACTCGACACTTCCTAGACACGCTGGGCTCGATTTTCTGCTCTCGCCTGATTAATGCCTGCCGCTTTCGCGAAAATACCAGAAATCGACCAAATCAAAAACGGCGACAGCAGTAGCAGCAATCCAGCCAACCACTTGAATCCGTTATGACCTGAGTGGACAGTGACACCAGCTTGTTCCGCCAGGATGTCTTGGCCAAACGACTGCAGTAAGAGCCCTCCATGAGTTAGACAGAAACCAATGAAGATTCGAGCCTGTGGCACAAAACCACAAAGTAGCAACACGATTGCTACAACAAGCACGAGCTTCTCCATCATGTGGTTACCTTCAACAGTGGCTCGATTATCGAGCACTCCTTCCAACTTAGATCCGTTCTTCATAAAGTGTTCTCCAAGGAAAAAACGCGTAAAAATCCCTTACAACTTCATACCTCCATGCATAAGTGAGAGAACAATCGCTCGAGAATAGAGCGGGAGAGTGATTCTATAGTATATGCATGGATTTAGTCAAGAATAATGCCCCTTAAAAGCTTAGTGATTTCAGCGAGTTGAAATAAGCCCCGCCGAGCCTCCTCCATTAATCCTCACTCGGAGGCTTTCTAAGCTGCTTCTGCTCGCTGCGCTTATGCTTCTCATCAAGCGTTTTCTCTTTCGAACGTCGAGAACGGCGTCTCTTTTGGCGCTTAATCTTCTCTATCTCTTGCTGCCGTTTACTCGCCTTGCCAAGAAGCTTCTCCTCGAATTTCTCGCAGAGATCCCGTCTCGCAAAGAAACGATTTAGCGCTTGAGAACGCTCTTTTTGACATCGAACTTCGACTCCTGAGGGAGTGTGCTGCAAATGCACACATGAAGAGGTTTTATTTATCTTTTGCCCGCCTGCGCCCGAGCCTCGAATAAAGCGTTCGACGAGATCAACTTCTGCGATCCCCAGCTCTTCCATTCTGAGAAGGAGCGCTCGTTCCTTCTCCGCACTGACTCCGAATTTACCCATTCGTAACACTCTCTTTTAGAATCGACCCAATCACCATACCTCATAGATAGGCCGGGCACATCTTGCAGTTTTGTTCTCGTATGTTACAATTTTTCCTTCTGAACTTCTTGCTGTTCTTTAACCTCTTTCCGATTTCTTTTCGAGTAAACCGAACCTTACGACAGCGCCGATTGCTTTTGAGCGGAATCGACGCTGCCCCGTTACCTCATGGTTGAAAGGAAAGGTTATTATGGCGAAAGCAACGAAGAAGACCTCCCCGAGGCGAATGACGAAGGCTGACCGCATAAGAATAGCGCTCAGGTCCATAAGTAAATCTCCAAAGCGTGACACGACTAAGAATGCCGAGAAAATCGCAGAAGAGTATGGACGAGTCGCGATTGCGGTGTTCATCAACTTCGGACTAACTTCGGAATGTCCTCGCATCCGAAAAGGTAGTGTCTGGGCGCTCCATCAGTCCTTCCATTGCCCGAGAGCCGCGCAAAAAGGAATAAAAAAACTTCTCAGAGATCCAGATCATCACGTAAGATGGCATGCTGTCTTTGCCTACCGTGAGTACGGAGAGAAGGCACTAGACGCCTTATCGGTATTGATCGAGCTACTTCAAGACCGAGACTCATCGGTTAGGGAATTTGCCCTCGATACAATTGGCAATATCGGCCCAAAAGCAGCGCGAGCTGTTGAGCCGATTATCGCGTGTATGATGGCGAATAACTTCTCGAGAAGAAAACGTTCCGAAGACTGTGACAACATCCGCTCAAACGGAGCTGAAGCTCTTGGAAAGATTCGCGCGAAACCGACAAAGTCTGTGCCGATGCTCCGCAAGCTGCTGACGCACCGGAACCATTTTGTGCGGAACGAGGCTTTAGGCGCGCTTGCCCGCTTCGGAAAAAGTGCACTTCCAGCCTTAGATGAAATGGTCTCATTACTCGATGTGCCTAACGTTTGGGTTAATGCGGGTGAGAATATTGCTGCGCTCGGCGAGCCCGCGTTTCCTAGACTGATTAATGCACTCCACCAGGGCGCTGACGTAGATGAGACCATAAAAGGATTGCGAGTTTTTGGCGTAGTACGTAGTGCGAATGCCATACTCGATCGATCCGCACAGGACCCTCGCTTCAAACGCAGGGTCGCATCGAAAACTCTGGCAGCACTCGGACCCAAAGCAGTTCAAATCGCAGTAAATAGGGCCTCGCGCGTAAAGCTAGCGGCATAAAACCACTCCATGCCGTCTCCAGGTTTTACTTTTTGGGGTTTTACTTTTTGGTAAATACTCGGGGCGGCTTTTTCCAAATTTTCTCTGCGAATCGACAGGCGGTTACTACTACCTTGCGTCGATTTCACGCACATTGAGACGAAATTAGAGCAATGCTACACTACGACGCCCAAGTAGGAGGAAACATGCAAATTCTTATGATTGGTCAGAACGACCCGGCCGGTATGATGGTCGCTTTTGCAAATGCGATTAATAGATATTCCGAACATACCGCACGCGTTATCAGCATGCGCACCGTCTATTCAATGGACTATGAGTACGATATTGAGCTGCCGCGCTTGAATGAGGATTTTAGTGAGGTCGAACACTTGCTGAAGACCTCTGACGTTTTTCACTTCCATATGCTGATGGATGAAAACCATCAACTTGGTCCCCTAGAGATTCGAGATTATATTGCCGGGAAGGCTTTGCTCTATCACCACCACGGCACCTATGATCATCAAATTTTTCTCGCCTTAGCCGAACAGTACAATGAGAAGTATCTCAGCACTGGCAAACGTGCGATCGTGTCCACTCCTGATCTTCTCAAGCTTTTACCCGCCGCCACCTGGCAGCCCAATTTCGTCCCTCTCCGCAGCCTCGATTTTCTGCCGCGTACCGATCATCTGCTCTCGCAAGAAAACGTAAGGATCGTCCAAACGCCAACTAGAAGATGGCATAAACATACCGCCGAATTTTTACGAGTCTGCAAACGTTTGGAAGCTGAGTTTCCAAACGTCTCCTCGGAGATTCTGGAAGGACAAACTTACCGCGATTGCCTCAAATCAAAGCGCAGCGCTCATGCCGTGTTTGACCATATGAATGGATGGTTTGGTATTTCCTCGCTTGAATCTCTTGCCCACGGGATTCCTACGTTGGCGGGACTTGACGATTGGTGCATTGGTCATATCCAAGAGTTCACTGGTTCTGAGTTTAATCCTTGGCAAATT
>QIGM01000505.1 GCA_003230795.1 bacterium | reverse complement strand
CTTCTGCAGATATCTTGCAAAAGGCAATTTTCAGCATTAAATTACTCAGCTTCTAGTATTCGGTTTCTGCATACATCGAGCGCAGAACGCATTAAGGAAAAATTTTCGAGTGGAAATTCAAAGGCCACGGTTGTTGGTGAGGATGGGGTTGCTGAGGATGGTAATTGCCAAAAGTCTTCGTAGTTTAATGAGGCCCTGCCTGCCGCCTGATAGCAGAATTCTTTTTGTTGGGGCTTTCCTCTCAGTGATCCTCCTCAATGCCTGCGTGGTGCCGCCCAATATCAGTGAATCTAAGGTCTTACCCAAAAAAGAACTCGCATTGCTTTCTCTCCTTAAACAGGGAACGGACTTCTCGGCGAGTGGGAGACACGATTTAGCTGAGCGTGAGTTTCGAAAGGCTCTGAAGCTTAATCCTACGAATCCAAAGATCTATAATGATTTAGGCTTTGTGCTCCAGGCGCAAGCCCGCTTCATTGAGGCAGAAAATTTTTATCGAAAGGGACTTAAGTATCAACCCAAAAATGTTGTGCTTATGGACAATCTGGCGCGGACTCTCTACGGCAGAGGGAATATCGGTGAGTCGATTAAGATCTACTTCCAAGTACTTGATCTCTATCATTCTCTTGAGCGTGAGACCCTGAGAGAGCAGCTAAATGCTGAGTTTACAGATGCAGAATTTGTTCCGACATATCGAAGTATTGCGATGGCCTATTCCGCCCTCGGTATGAACGATGAAGCCGCATGTTATTCAACGCTTGCGTATATTATCGGCTCTAATATCTATGAAGCGGGACGGCACTCACGCCTTCTCTTCTCGATGAACAAGGAAGTCGTCGCTCTTAGTGTCTTGAAAAACACTTTCATCGCTCGACAGGGCAATGTGCCACCAAAGATTTTACTCGATTACGGGATCGCGCTATTTCTAAATGGTGATTATCAGCTTTCGAAAGCTTCACTTGCACGTGTGTTGCAGCTGAATACCGGAACTCGCGTAGATCGACGAACTGCTCGACTCTTGCGACTGATGATTTTGGACCGGGTTGGGGGAGGAAAGAAAGAAAGAGAAACTCTATTTGAGAATCTGAATGAAGAAGATACTCGCTTTTGTGAGCAGAGTGATCTTGACCGCAATAAGTACTGGCCACTACGATTGGCTAGAGAAATAAAAACGCTTCAGACCGAGTTGTGCGATGAAGAGAAGCAATCTTTCCTTTCAAGCTGATACGTCTTCCCTCCCAGAGCCCCAATTTGACGGGGAGCTCAGTTCGGGACGTGTGCCTCCAAACTCATTGGATTCTGAGCAGGCTCTGCTCGGTGGTGTGCTGCTTGATAACGAAGCCCTAAACAACTCCCTCGAAATTCTCCGCGCGGAAGATTTTTACAAAAAAGCCCACGAACTTATTTGGCGCGGAATGCTCGCAATCAGCGAGCGTCATGAGCCGATCGATATTGTTACACTAAGCTCTGAGCTAAAATCGAATGATGTAATCGATGGTGTGGGAGGAGTAGATTACCTTTCGTACCTCGTAGATGCGGTTCCAACTGCAGCCAATAGCCAGTACTATGCTCGCCTGATCAAGGAAATGTCGCTTCGTCGTCGCCTGATTCATGAAGCTGGTCAGATTGTCGAAGAGGCGATGAACTCGCGGGGGAATATCGACGGCTTTATAGACTCTGTCGAACAGCGGATTTTTAAGGTTTCCGAAGCTAGAATCAATCCAAGTTTCGCCCGAGTCGGCGAGATCGTAAAGGACTCCATTAAGCATGTAGAGCATCTCTACATGAATAAGGGGCAGCTTACCGGTGTGCCGTCTGGATTTTACGATTTAGATGAGATGACGTCTGGTTTTCAGTCTTCTGATCTCGTGATACTCGCCGGTCGACCGAGTATGGGTAAGACCTCGCTCGCGCTCTCTATTGCACGGCATGTTGGTGTGGATTGCAATAAGCGAGTTGCCGTCTTTTCTCTCGAAATGTCCAAAGAGCAAATAGTACTTCGCCTCCTATGTTCTGAAGCGAAGGTGAGTAACTCTCTGGTGCGCAGCGGGAACCTGGGTGAGAGTGATTTTCCCAAACTAGTTGAAGCCGCCTCAAAGATTGCTCAGGCAGATATTTACGTGGATGATACTCCGGCAATTTCTGTTCTCGAGATGAGAGCAAAGTCAAGGCGTCTACATAAGGAATCGCCACTTAGTATGATAGTGGTCGATTACCTGCAGCTAATGCGAGGCTCGTCCCGTTCTCAGGAACGTCGAGAACAAGAAATTTCTGAGATATCTTCTTCCTTGAAAGCGCTTGCGAAAGAGCTCAAATTACCTGTTATTGCATTGTCTCAATTGAACCGAGCGGTGGAAACTCGTCAGGACAAGCGACCCGTGATGGCGGATCTGAGGGAATCAGGGGCTATTGAACAGGATGCCGATATTATCGGTTTTGTATATCGCGATGAGGTATACAACCAAGAGACTCCGGATAAAGGTATCGCGGAAATAATTATTGGAAAACACCGTAACGGCCCTGTTGGAACGGTGCGTCTGAGCTTTCAAGGCGAATACACCTTGTTTGAGAATCTGGCCGAGGAAGCTGATAGTTTCGATTATCTTGGTGATGATATTGGTCTTGGTGGTGAGGAAGACGACGACATCCTTATTTAAGATACTTTCGATCCTCTGCGGGCAACTTGCGCAATAATTCGTGTTTGTATAAATTTCTGTACGTAGCAGTTTCTTAACATATCAGTTTCTTCACATAGCAGTTTTTTCACATATCGGGGCGTGGCGCAGTCTGGTAGCGTTCTCGCCTGGGGGGCGAGCGGTCGGAGGTTCAAATCCTCTCGCCCCGATTCTTTTTTCTCTGACATTTCTCTCTCTCTTGATTAATGGATTCTAGCCGGAAGACGCCAATTGTGGGAGTCATCTGCTGGAGGTTTCATGTAGAGGCGTGTTTTGGGGAGGGGCGGCTACGGAGCCCCTTCGGGTCTCCTGCGCCTACAGTTTTTGCTTTAGTTGACGATGGGATAGGAAACCTCCAGCAGATGACCCCCACAATTGGCTTCGGAATTCGCAGATTCACGGTGTTCGTTTCAGTTCGACAGGCCTCCTTTTTCTTGCTCCATGAGTGATAATCATGGATCTCTTCTTCCGGAGGGTGTGGATAAATGAATGCGTGTGCCTTCAAAGCGGTCTAAACTCTCGATGTTAGCAATTTGGGGGGATATTTGGCTTGATGTCTCGCGTTTCATTATTTCTGTTTGCCGTCTGCTTTGTGCTGGGGGTTTCCAGCTGCAGCCCTATGGGGCCGCGTAGCGATGATAGTTACTCCTACCATTTGGTGAAGGAGGGGGAGTCCTTGTGGTCGATTTCTCAAGACTACGGAATGAGTGTTGAGCACTTACGTAGAGTAAACGATCTAGATGATCCCGATTTACTTCAGATAGGAAAGAGACTGGCTGTGAGCGCTTCGTCCGCTCCTCGGAGTCTCTTTTCATTTGGCCCTGTGCGTTCGAATCCTGCAGTGAAGTTTCCTATGGGGGAGTTTCGCATGGGGGAAGTCTATACAGATAAATGGTCTCCGGACGGGATGAGAGGCGGAAAGCTTTCCTGGCCTGTATTGGGTGGGCGTTTGGTTTCTCGCTTTGGGCCAAGGGGTCGAGGTTTCCATGACGGTGTTGATGTTTCAGCACGAATTGGAACACCGGTTCTTGCTGCGCATGATGGGAAAGTTGTGGTGTCAGGGAGTGGGCTTTCTGGTTTCGGAAAGCTATTGGTGGTTGAAGGAGATGACGATTTGTTTACGCTTTATGCGCACAATCATCGGCTTGGAGTTTCGCGAGGGGATAAAGTTCGACGTGGTCAAATGATTGCAGAGCTAGGACGCAGTGGTAATGCATCGGGGCCGCATCTGCACTTTGAAGTTCGCATGCGCGATAATCGTGGGAAGACAGTTTCGGTTGATCCTATGCCGCTGCTTAAGGGTCGGCCGACGGAGCGACCGAGGTATCGAGTGAACGAGGGGCTTAACCCGATTTTTGTTCCCCAGTGAAGCAAACTTAAGTCCTACGGCCGTCCTTCGTTTGGAATGGGGGCTGCGTTGCTGCACTGGTTTTTGGTGAACTCGCGGTAATGGAAGTAACATACTAAGAATTATGAGTTTTGTTTGGTATTGGTTTCAGTAGTGAGGCTGGGCTTCGAAAGCGCCATGGTTCTCCCT
>QIGM01000507.1 GCA_003230795.1 bacterium | reverse complement strand
GGCAAAAAACAAAAAAACAAAAAAAGTGGAGGCGGCGGGAATCGAACCCGTGGGTTGCTCGTCGCAAAGCGTTACCATCAAACAGGTTGCGATTCGAGCTGATTTGGAACTCAGTAAATATGTAGTGCCCGTAGACCCCAACATGTCTTCTGGTGGCACAAATTGGCCAGATGACTCTGGTCTTCAGTATCTCCTGAATGCGTGGCCACAGCTACCCCCTCACATTCGTGAGACCGTAATTACGGTCATCGACTCCTCCCTGGCCCGACAGTTGGGCGAAGGGAGAATGTCATGAGTCGTTCGCTTAGCCCTCTCAAACACATCACGTTGATAGCCGAAATCCTGGCTGCTTTGCCTGGTGGTCGCCGTGCAGCGGCACTCCGTGAAGCTCTGAGTTTTAGCCCCGCTAACTCGCTCGATCTAGCGTTCAAAGTTGGTCCACTGCGTGTCGCAATTGCCGATTATTGGGAGTCGGAATCTGGCGATCCTGTGCCGATTGGTTGCCTTCGTCAGATATTTGAGCCGCCAATCAGAATTGAAGCGGTGCTTCTGTTTGGTCAACTTAATGGGTCTCGTGATGTGAATGAGATTGCCGCATCAGTGGTTTCAATTATCGACTACCTATGTCGTGAGTGTGAACCTCTCAGGCATCGTCAATCCCAGCTCTTTCCGGACGATTCCGTCGAACCAACGGAAACTATCTTTGGTCCTGCTAGACCGGAAATTGTTGCAAGTCTTAATGAACTTATTGATACTGGCATTCAGTTTCCAACCATCTATGCTGATCCTCCCTGGCAATATAGCAACAAAGCTTCAAACGGGGCCGCAGCGAATCACTATCCGACGATGACCGTCGATGAGATTTGCAACGAACCTGTTGGCAAGATTGCTGAAGACAATGCCCATCTTCATCTTTGGACTACGAACTCTTTTCTCTGCGAAGCCTTCCAAGTTCTGGATGCTTGGGGCTTCACATATAAATCATGCATGGTTTGGGTGAAGCCAGAAATTGGTATGGGAAATTACTGGCGAGTTTCGCATGAATACTTGCTTCTCGGCGTACGAGGCCGTCTCACCTTTCAAGACCGCACGCTTCGTAGTTGGCTCGAATCGTCTCGATCGATCCACAGCCGAAAACCAGCCATCGTGCGGTCACTAATTGAACGAGCCAGCCCCGGGCCGTACCTGGAGCTTTATGGTCGAACCGAACTACCAGATTCGTTTTGGACAGTGTACGGGAATCAGGTAGAGAAAAAGTGGTTTTAAGTCCGACTTCATCGCGTTCATGCTTCCTCTGAGAATTCACATTCAACAAATAGGAGAACGGCCATCATGTCAGAAAGACTGATTGCTATCATCAAAGAACTTAGTAATGAAGAAAGTCGACTTGTGGATCATCGCTCGAAGCTTAACGAGCAACTTCAAGCAATAGAGTTAAGAGTAAAGCAAATTCAAGAAGCCCTATCAGCCCTGGGAAGAAAACCAAGTGTGAAGGCTAAACAAAAGAGAACCAACAGCCGCCCTTCCAAACCAGCAGCGACTAAGGATGATGTGATATTCGCTCTTAGGACCGTTTTACAAGCAGACGGAGAGCTAAATCAATTGAAGGCAAAGGAACTTGTTGAAGCAATTATTGTTTCAGATGGGAAATCTCGAACTGGATTTGCTCTAAGATTTAATGAGGCATCAAATAGCAATAGCTTTGTCGTGCATGAAGGCAAATTAACGCTGGCAGAGAAAAGTAGCTCGGTGACTAATCCAACTTAGAATGCCTTGAGAAATTCGATGCTTTTAACGCGGCTTAATCTCTCTTAGAAAATGGTTAAAATTAATGACTCGATACTGCTCTAAGTCGGGCAAATACGGTGCTGATGGATTTATTGCTTTCTGTCTGACTGCATGCTCATCGCTTAAGAAGACTTCTGGATACTCTTCTAAGATTATCCGCAGCGTATAAATCTTTGCTCTAATTTGGTTGACTTGCCATCGAGCAAGATTAGAAAGCCTTGCACTCCTGCCCTCATACGGCATTGAAAAAGCATATCCCATTGAGCGATATGAGGCAGTAAACCGCAAGAGTAAATCCAATGATTTTTGCCGATATACATCCTCTCCGTTACTGCCTTTAACAAAAATCAATTGACTGACAAACGAACGACTAAGAGGATAAAATCTCTCGGGGCGAGCAACAAAGAGTGTGACATCAACGCCCTCCGGCTCCCAACAATAGGGCCTAAAGAACCCCTGAATTCCTTCGATTGCTACACGCTGGCGTGCACTAAAGCCATGTGACGGATAAGAGCTTAGAGCTTTGGCATCCGCAAGCAGCTCTTTTATGCCTATGTAATAGGCTGTAAGATGCTTCCATCTTTCTATAAATACGGTGAAATCGTAAATGGAAGGCATGTGAGAATCTGAGTCTTGGGTCCAGTTCTCATCAAAGAGGATTTCTCTAGCAATCGAGCAATCCTTAAGTGCCTGGCTTAGTACCCTTTGAAACTCTTCTCGATTTTGCTTGTAATAGACAAATGCTTTACCCCCTTTGCCCTCAAAGTCAAAAACAAATACTCTCCATCTCTTGTAAATATCATGCTCATCAGATGAGAGCCGTTTAGACAATTCTTCATCCAATTTATCACAGTTAAGAGTATTAACTAGAGTAATGATTTCCTTGTCCACTTCGACCAATTGATTAAGACCAGCCTCGATAGAAGGTAGTGCTTTTTTGTTTGACCTACGAACCGCTAGAATCATTTCCAGACGGGCATTAGCAGCGGCTTTCTCTCTGTCTGCTAGTTCAGCTTCCTCTTTATTAAGAGCATTAGTCCCATCCTCTATTGAGACATCTTTCCTATGGAGCTTAATAGCAAAAGTACATAAGAGAGCAAATACTGCAATAACGAGAAGATGCAACAAGTAGCTCGGTTGTGCGAGGACTTCTTTATCGTGGACTTCTGGCGAGCGTGGAGTTTCATTGCCTTGTTCACTGCTATCAAGATGACCTTGAACATAATCAACTACATGCATATAGTTTACATTCACGCGAGGTAGAACTACAGTCTCAATCATAAGAAATAGATTAGAAACTGCTTTTTTCACATCGAAGAGGTTTGTATCTGGCCCTGTAATTTCAGAGTGAGTAACTTTGTTGCGTACGCGAATAGACCAGAAAACGCTTTTGAGTTCTTCATGCGAAAAGATATTCCTATAGAAATCTACCCATTGTCCTACGGTAGCAAATTTTCCTTCCTGTTTTTGTTCAACGGTTCTAGCGTCTGCGTCAGGTTCGATTAGCTTGAGAAGATATTCAAGTAAAGTCACCAAGTTACCTAACTGGTCGTCGCAATCTTCTTTTGAACGAATCAGTTCAAAGGGCAAGATTGTTCTTGGTATCTTTGCCATGATATTTTTGGAAGATAAGTAAGAAAGACGTTAGAAAACCTACATTAAAACCATAAAAAATATACCCATGCCATCACCTTTCGATTAGGTTTTGGCATGGGCCAAATTGAGTTATGCACAACTCAATTAGGTAGAGCTACTAAGTGGAGGTCTCTACAACCATTCTCCACAAAGGTTAGGTATCTTGTGCGTATGCACTACCCAACGTCCTTGGGGTAACCTAGATAAGTTCTCCAAGCACGCCGGGTGAATGCACACTAAAAATAAGCAACCCTATACGCCTTTCTCACTATTAGTTATTCAGCCGTGAAATGAAACGTTGCATAAAATCTTCTTATTCAAATGAACTCGTCAGAATCAATTGAATCCTGGCCTGGCCCCCGCACGCGAAGAATTCTAACTTCATCACCTACTATGAGAAAGATTGCTCGATAACTACGGCCTCGTCTAGTTCTGAAAAAAACTTGCTTTATCGGTAACTGCACTTTAGGGGATTTCTCAATTTGGGCACCAATTGATCTTAGCAAAAACTCGACTCTCCGCGATGGTGTGAGTATTATCACCCACCCACCCCACTGGGAGAGCCAAGGACGGCTAAGCGTATCGTTGCTCATACTTGCTCCCTGACAACCCAATGCCCTCCTTTAGCTGGACCAATTCGTTCCAGCAGGCCAGTTTCCTGTAGCTTCTTCAGGTTACGCTCCACGGAACGTGTCGTGACTCCAACCAACTGGGAGAGTTCGGCAATGGTCACATCGCGATTCTTGCGGATTTCCCCAAGTATTTTCTCCGACGTTTTCTCCGACG
>QIGM01000151.1 GCA_003230795.1 bacterium | reverse complement strand
AACTCCAAGCAGTGGTAGCACCGCGAGAGACAGAACGATGATACCCATCCCTCCTAAGAATTGAGTAAGCGAACGCCAAAGAAGAATTGACTTGGGTGTGGCTTCGATATCCACAAGAATCGTGGCTCCGGTCGTCGTAAAGCCTGAGGCCGACTCAAACCAGGCATCGACCAGACTCAAGCCCATATCAGAAAAGTAGTAGGGCAAAGCGCCAAACACGGTCGCTGAAAACCAGGCGACCGTCACAAGAAAGAACGCGCTCCGACTGCGAATCTGCTCCCCTGCTCCGTTGCACAAGACAAAGAGCACGAAACCGATTACAAATGTAACAGCTGAGGACATTGCTAACACTTGCAATCCGCCGTCTTGATATACTACCGCAACCGCAAAAGGTATTAGCATGGAGACACCAAGCAGCATCGTAAGCAGACCAAGTGTTTTGAACACTGTGGGGAAATGTACGACCATCGGTGTCTATAGCCTTTTTAGGTTTGACGAATTCGCATTTTCTCGGTATCCGCCATCTACAAGCTCATCTACAAACTTAGGATCCCCGTTGCGTCAGCGTTGAAGTTACGCTAGATCGCTTTTTCTCTGAACAGCTCACCTCTCTCCATACCACGACGTTCAACAACTGCGGAATGAAAAAACCAATTAGAAAAACAAAGACGGTTAAATCAGGCAAGTTCGCCATTGAAACGCTCGAACTCGAGCTAGCAGACTGCCCATCCGAGTTTGACGGTTATCTTATCGCCCAACTCAGCGATCTTCACTTTGGCCCCTGCACCTCGCTTGAACATATTCAAGCTGGTCTGCAGATTGTTCGAGAAGCCAATCCTGATTTAATTCTGCTCACCGGAGACTACCTTCAATACAGCAATACCGGCCTTCATCATATTCTCGCTACACGAGTGAGCCCAAAAGTCTTTCGTTGGCGCAAATATCGACGCACCGTTAGTAAACTTGCAAAAGTCTTAGGAAAAGAACTCTCAACGCTACAACCTCGCGACGGATTCATTGGGATATTCGGTAACCACGATTACCACGAAGGCATTGGCTCGATCAGACGACAGTTTTCCTCAGACATTAAATGGCTTGTAAACGACGTCACTGCCATCGAACGATCTAACTCGAGAATTCTCATCGCAGGTCTTGATGATATGCGTGAAGGAAAGCCCGACCTAAAGAAGACTCACGAGAAGCTTCTCGATTACCCAAGTTCGTGCAGCCGAATCCTATTGTCTCATACCCCAGATGTGAGCGTAATTGAGGGAGAGGCATTACTCGATGACTTCGATTTAATACTAAGTGGCCACACGCACGGCGGACAACTTTGCCTGCCTGGGGGATTTCCAATCGTGACACGATCGGCGCAACGTAATCATGCATCAGGATTGAGCATGCACCGAGAGACGCCAATGTATGTAAATCGTGGAATGGGTTACGGCGGACTACCGCTGAGGACATTTTGTCCGCCAGAAATTACTCTGTTGAGGCTGACGCCGCAGCAGCAGCCTTAACCATTTCCCGAAGCGTCTCCGTTTGTTCCTCAGCGAAAGGCCCTTCTGGAGTAATATTCTGCGTCTGCCAATCGCTGAGAAAAGCCGCGACTACTTCGTCCACAAGCTCCCCCTGATCCATTCGAGCCTTCACTTGCTCTCGAAACACATCAGCAGTTTCGCGAACATTGAGGAAATACTTAGAGATTAGTTCCCCCGTGATAGCGCCACTATGAGGAAAGCTAAGGATTTTTAAGTCCAATCCAGAAAGACGATCTAAACTCGTAACGTACTGAGCAAAGGAATCACTAAAGCAATTCGCGACTAAATCTCGACCACCGTACCAACCAACGGCCTCGCCGGCAGCAAGCGCTGCATCGGGAGAAACAAGATAGGAGACAGAATCTGCAGAATGTCCTGGTGAAGAAATTAACTTCACTTCGACGCCATCTCCGAGATCAACACCATCACCATCGCCGATTACACGATCTATCTGACATCCCTTAGTCCAAGCCGCTTCATCAACCGCGAACTCTAGGCCCATGGCTTCGGCGCACTGCTTGTTCTTTTCAAATACGCTTTTACTATACGACTCGTCTCGGAGAAGTTCAGCTGACGCAGGAGAACCAAGCACCTCAATGCCGGAGAATCTCTCCCGAAGAGCGGGCAAGCCACCAACGTGGTCAAAATGCGCATGCGTAATGAAAATCAGATCAGGCCCCTGACCCTCACCCAAACACTTCTCGAGTTCTTCAGATAAACGGTCGACACAGCAGGCAAGACCAGTGTCGACAAGAGACGAGGCATCGCCAACAACGAGCATATGCGTCGAAACAGGCGTCGTTAGTTGGAAAACATTCTCGCTTAAGGACCCTGAGGTCTTAATCCACATATGAAAAGCTCACTCGTGTCGGATAATCAGAACTATATAGTCGTCGCACTTTAAAATTCCCGTTTTTGGGTTCAGCAGTGGTCGTTGATTAATGCTACGGCTATTGCCGCTTCGGGTCGAAAAAACCCTGATCGGGTTTTTGCAGTGTCTTGACGACTATATTCTTTATCCCCTTCAGGGGGAACGTTCAAGCGCCACGTAGGCTTTTCTTTTGCTCAAACCCCTGTAAAAAGAGCCTCCGTGGCAATTGATTCGCACACTTCACGGTGTATCAAGAAACTAGATTCTCCGCCACCTTCATAGGCGTATCGCCAAACGAAGACCCAAATGAAGACCCCAAATGAAGACCAGGAGGCCAACAGTTCGCAGCTAACGACGCAGATCTACCCACACAAGTTTATGGTCTGATCCTTTTCTGAACTGCCCTTTAAATCCAATAGCAATTGTCCCGTCGCTTCGACGAACCTTTTTAAGCAATCCGGGAGTTACTAAAATTTCATCAATAACGCTCTCCTTGCCGCGATATCGATAGCTACCCTTCACGTATTTTTCGGGATTCTCTCGTTGTCGCAAACCAAAGAGGTCAATCATATTCGCCGTGTCAGGAGGATTTCCTACACATATCGAAGTCTCCTGCTCTGTTAATCGACATCCTTTGTTAGAATCAAAATCAGAGAGAGTCCGCACACCTCTTAGGATATCGGCCGCCGCGCTTTGCGCGCCACTATTTCGATCCCCAACTGCGATAACCTCTACCTCTTTCCCGTAAGTCGTCCGCAGTGAACGAACTATTCGCTTTATTCCCGCAGCTTCCTGCATCCGCAGTCCTTCAAAGTCAGTTCGGCTATGATCCTTCCAGCCCTTATGTCTAGATTTTAGGTGAAACGTTAAGAGTATCAGGGGTGGCTTATTCTCTTGTCTGAACACCAAAGAAAGCGGTCCGCGAGTAAACCGTGACGAAGGCCCCAGCAACTGAAGCTTTGGAAGCCTCTCTCTCCAATGACTACGAACCTCCTCCACAACACCCGCATCTTCAGCGACAAGAAATCCGTTGCTGATATACTTATCCTTTGACCGCCCCACGAAAGCGCGAAACTCCCTTTTTGTTCGCTTACCTAAGGCGCCAGCGAGTTCCACGGCAACCTCTAGTGCGTCTTCTCGTCTTGAACCCACCACCTCTTGAAGGGCAATAACATCGCACTCGGCGTCTTTCATTCTCGTAATGAGAAACTTCTTTTGCTTACTCCGTTTGAGCTTATTTGACTTCTCTTTACTAGAAAATCGGTGGAGATTCTGAGAACAAACGGTAAGGCTTATAGATTCCGGAACTCCATTCGCTGAGGGCAGATCCTTTGACTGCCCTGCACGAGCAACAGGCACTTCGACGTCAGAAATGTGGAGAGGGAAAAAGTGAACGACGACCGCAAGTAGCAATAAGACAAAAGCAATCTTACCGAGCACCACGCGCCACTTAGACGGCAACTTAGCCCAAAGGAATCGATACACTACGCGCCGGAGCGGTCGAATCAGTCGTGTAAGAGGTATTTGGAGACGCATGACGTAGTAATCTAAAAACAGAACTAAGACTGTAATTTACGAATATCGCTTTCGCTCCAAGCCGATCTACGCCGTGCACCAAAGCCAAGGCTCGGCTTGAGCTTCGGTTCGAACATACTCTCTAGCGTCGCCTTAGTCGAATGAGACAGGCGAACTCGCGAGACCGCGAGTGATCCAATTAAAAGTGCATCAATGATATCTTGGGGTATTTGCTTCGCCTTCGATTTAAGCCCATACATGGGCAATTCAGCAAGCTGAGGTCCGAAGAGGCGAAGAGCCGCTTCTCT
>QIGM01000445.1 GCA_003230795.1 bacterium | reverse complement strand
TCCTTTCCCATCGTCAACTAAGGCAAGAACCAGAAGGCGCAAGAGACCGACGAAGTCCGGGCTCTGGAGCCGAGCATCTGCAAAATGCGCCTCTACATGAAAGCTCCCGAGGATAAACTCTCAACAACGGCGCATCTCTGCAAAATCTCCTACGTCACTTCTTAGGCCCAAAAACCATCAACCCAATCCCAATAGCCGCAATAACAAAAGACGTCGTAACCAGATGCGCCTCATTATTAAGCTTAGCGTAAATAAAGAACGCCCCAGCAAACAGAATAATCCTTGTTCCAACTGTCTTCATAACGACTCTTTTTTTGCATCTTAGAACGTAAAAATAAAAAAGCCTAAAAACGCATGCTACGTTCCCAGGCTTCTATAGTATTCGCTAGGAAAGTAACTAAACTACCAAACTAGATTCGCTGAAGACTGATACTCAGTGACTCTAGTTTCAAAGAAGTTCTTTTCTTTCGCGAGGTCAATCGTCTCACTCATCCAAGGAAAAGGATTCTTAGAGCCATAAACCGCAGGAATTCCAATACGCTCCATACGACGGTCAGCAACATACTGAACATAATCCTTAAACATGTCAGCATTCAGCCCAAGCACTCCGTCAGGAAGACAATCGCAAGCGTAAGCATACTCGTAGTTAACCGCTTCTTGGATCATTTCCAAAATCTCGCGCTGGAGCTTTGGAGTCCATATTTCAGGATTCTCTGCCTTAATACCGTTGATTAGATCCACACCGAAGTTGAGGTGGATGCTTTCATCACGGAGAATGTACTGGAACTGCTCTCCAATACCGGTCATGCGATTCTGTCTGTGGAAGGAGAGAATCATCACAAATCCGCTATAGAAGAAAATCCCTTCCATAATCACGTAGAAACCGACAAGGTTTCTAATGAACTCTTGCTTGCCTTCCAGCGTGTCCGTTGTGAAGTCCGGTTCTAGCACTTTCTCAGTGAGCTTCATTACGAAAGCGTCTTTACCCTTAATTGAATCCACTTCGTTGTACATATTGAAGATTTCGCGACCATCTAGGCCGAGTGACTCAACAATGTAATGGAAGGTATGAGTGTGAATTGCTTCTTCAAACGCTTGGCGGAGTAGGTATTGCCTGGCTTCCGGGTTGGTTACATGCTTGAAAATTGCAAGAACAATGTTGTTTCCAACTAAGCTTTCGCCGGTAGCGAAGAAGCCTAGGTTGCGCATAATTACTCGGCGCTCAGCGTCGGTGAGAGAACCACCTTTCCAAATTTCTATGTCTTTCTGCATAGAAACTTCAGTCGGCATCCAATGATTGGCGCAGCCGTTGATGTAGTGCTCCCAAGCCCAATGATACTTAAGCGGGTGGAGTTGGTTTACGTCTACTGCCTTACAGTTAATGAGGCGCTTGTCCTCTGGGTCAATTTGTTGGCTGAGATCGTATTGACCCTCTTCGGCAGCATTGCAGCATGACATAATTTATTCTCCTGTTCTGTGTTTTCTGGCTTTGAAAGACGTAGCGAGCGCTCAGTTCTTACTCTTTGCTAGATACGAAGGTTCTGCGTTCGTGTCTCAGAGAGAGGAATCCGTCTTCCACCTAATTTTCACTGCGATTAAAATTTTATATTGTTCCGCCCCTTATTCTGAAATAAGGGGCGGATTTTTCTACTGGCAAGCCTCGCAATCTGGGTCGTCCATGTTGCAAACAGCTGCTTCCGGCTGGCGTTCAATCGTAATGTCTGAAGAGGCTGATTTGCTCTTCATCCACTTTGGCTGAACTCCACGCTTGTTGACGTCAATGCTCGACTTCTCCACTTGGGTCGCACCGAGTGAGCGGAGGTAGTAGGTCGTTTTGAGACCTTTCTCCCAAGCAAACTGGTACATGTCGTCTAGCTGCTTTCCACTTGGTGTGCCGATGTAGAGGTTGAGCGATTGGCCCATATCGATCCACTTCTGTCGTCGGCTTGCGCATTCGATTAACCATCGTTGGTCAATTTCAAAAGCCGTGACGAATCGCTCGCGAACTTCTAGAGGGATTCGTTCGATCTCTTGAATAACACCGTCGTGGTACTTCAAGTCATCAATCATCTCGTCATCCCATAAATCGAGACGCTTTAATTCAGCGACTAGATAAGGATTAACGACGGTGAACTCTCCGGAGAGATTAGACTTCACGAATAAGTTACGAAAGGTCGGTTCTATCGACTGCGAAATCCCAGAGATGTTTGCAATAGTAGCCGTGGGGGCAATCGCCATCACGTTACTGTTGCGCATGCCATGGGTTCTCACATGTTCTCTAACCGGTGCCCAGTCGAGCGATGAACTACGGTCGACTATGAGCTTGCTCTTTCGTGACTCAGCAAGCAGATCCAGCGTATCGATTGGAAGCAAGCCTCTGCTCCACTTCGAACCACGGTAGCTTGAGTAGGTGCCTCTTTCTTCCGCGAGCTTACTTGAAGCCAAAATCGCGTGGTAGGAAATAAGCTCCATGCTCTTATCTGCGAAGGCTACTGCCTCATCGCTTTCGTAACTAATTCCAAGCGCATAAATCGCATCCTGAAATCCCATCAGACCTAAGCCTACCGGCCTATGCTTTACGTTTGCCGCTTTCGCTTCGTCAGTTGGGTAGAAGTTGATGTCGATTACGTTGTCGAGCATTCGAAGTGCGGTTGTAATCGTCTTCTCAAGTAGCTCGGCATCTAACTCAGCATCTTCCTTCTCACCCTTTACGTGGGCGATAAGATTCACAGAGCCGAGGTTACATACTGCAGTCTCTCCGTTAGAGGTATTGAGAAGAATCTCCGTGCAGAGATTCGAGCTATGAACCACTCCTGCGTGATCTTGAGGAGAGCGAATATTTGAAGGGTCTTTCCATGTAATCCATGGGTGCCCAGTCTCAAATAACATTGAGAGCATCTTTCTCCAGATCTCTACCGCTGGGATTTGCTTATGCTGACGCAGCTCGCCGTCTTGCGCCTTGCGCTCATAGTGCTCGTAGCGAAGCTTAAAGTCTTTCCCGTATAGATCGTGCAGATCTGGAGTCTCGTTAGGACTAAAAAGAGTCCAAACACCATTCTCTCTTACGCGCTCCATGAATAAATCAGGAATCCAGTTCGCTGTATTCATGTCGTGGGTACGACGTCTTTCGTCACCAGTGTTCTTGCGAAGTTCGAGGAACTCTTCGACTTCAAGATGCCAGCTTTCGAGGTAGGCACACATCGCACCTTTTCTTTTACCACCCTGATTCACCGCGATAGCGGTGTCGTTGGCGACTTTCAGAAAAGGAATAACTCCTTGGCTCTCGCCATTGGTTCCTTTGATGCGAGCGCCGGTTGCTCGAACTCGTGTCCAGTCGTTTCCAAGTCCACCAGCCCACTTTGAAAGTTTTGCATTATCGCTGACGCACTTAAAGATGTGCTCCAGGTCGTCATCGACGGTGGTTAGGTAGCAGGAACTTAACTGCGGATGTAGTGTTCCAGCGTTAAACAAGGTTGGTGTGGAGGATACAAACTTAAACGTTGAGAGAAGGTTGTAGAATTCAAGTGCTCTCGCTTCTCTATTCGCACCTTCTTTCATCGCGAGGCCTAGGGCTACTCGCATCCAGAAATACTGAGGTGTCTCGATCCGTTGGTTCTCAATATGGATGAGGTAACGGTCGTAGATGGTTTGAAGCCCGATGTAGAGAAAGAGAGAGTCTCTTTCTGGCTTAAGTGCCGCTGAGATACGATCCATGTCGTAGACAAGTAGATCAGCAGAGAGGCGTTCCGCTGCAACTCCTTTCTTTACGTAGCTGGCAAAGCTGCTGTGATACGTATCGAGAAGAGTGTCCGAACCGAATGAGTCACCTAGGACTTCCTGATACGTGACATCAAGAAGGAAGCGAGCCGCTACTTTCTGATAGTCAGGTTCTTTTTCGATTTTAGTGCGTGCGGCTAAGATTAAAGCGCGATCGAGCTCTTCCTGGGTCATGTAGTTATAAAGTGACCGAGACACTTCTTCACCGATTTCCTCGGTAGAGCAGGTAGGAAAGCCGTCACAAGCCTGGTCGATTTTCTGACTGATAAGGCTCCAGTCGAGCGGCGTCTGGCTACCATCTTCTTGAGTAATGAGTAGCGGAGCTTGCTCTTGTTCTGTTCCGGGCTGCTTGAGCTGTCTCGCTTTGGCATGGTCTTCGCGGTAGACGATGTATCGACGGGCGATGCTGTAATGACCATGCTGCATCAAGAGCATTTCTACGAGGTCTTGAATCTCCTCGATGCCTACGCGA
>QIGM01000208.1 GCA_003230795.1 bacterium | reverse complement strand
TGGAGGAAAGGCATAGCAGTATGCTGTGTTCGCGACGCTTGATCCTGAGAAGAAACATAAAGGGATCTGCTGTGTAGTGGTGCCGGCGTCTGCGAAAGGAGTATCGCAGGGTCCGCACGAAAATAAGCTGGGGCAGCGTTGCTCGAACACTACCACCGTTATTTTCGAAGACGTCTTTGTGCCAGATGCTCAGCTAATCGGAGCGGAAGGTGAGGGATTTCGTATCGCGATGAAAACGCTCGATATAACGCGCCCTATGACGGCTTCAATCGCTGTTGGAATTGGACGACGAGCCTTAGAAGAGTCGATTTCTTACGCTTCGGAGAGGAAACAGTTTGGGAGAGCGATTGCGGAGTTTCAAGCCGTACAAATGATGATCGCGGATGCCGCTACTGAAGTTGATGCCGCTCGTCTTCTGACGCATCGAAGCGCGAGACTACTTGATGAAGGAGAGTTTGCTTCTCTTGAGTCATCTATGGCGAAACGTTTTGCCGCTGATACAGCGATGAAAGTTAGCGTTGATGCCGTACAGATATTTGGCGGCTACGGCTATACCAAGGAGTACCCTGTAGAGAAGCTCATGCGCGATGCGAAACTACTACAGATCTACGAAGGAACTAGCCAAATCCAAAGACTAGTTATCGCGCGAGAATTATTCAGCGAATGAATGCTAACGCCAAAAACTTTTGACTTTATAAGCTCGAAGTATTTACGCTACAGTAGATCCTGTAGGCAATTTCTCTTAGATGACTATACCGACGATCAGTCTTTGTATGATAGCGAAAAACGAAGAGGCGCTTATTGCCTCGGCGATTCGTAGTGTCGAAGATATCACTTCCGAAGTTATTCTTGTTGATACAGGCTCCGAAGACGCAACGGTGCAAATAGCGAAGGACCTTGGAGCTAAGGTCTATTTTCAGGCTTGGCAAGATGACTTTTCGAAGCCAAGAAATCTCTCGCTTAACTATGCAAGCTCTGACTGGATTCTCATTCTCGATGCCGACGAGGTAGTCGCGGCACAGGATCTTTCTACGTTTTCCGATCTCACTTCAGATCCTCTGCGCTGCACTGAGTTCCTACAGCGTCATTACACCGATGACCATCGACTCAGTAATTTCACTCCCTGCCGGGGTGAGTTTCCGGAGTTAGAGAGTACGCACGGGGGGTACTTTGAGAGTAACCTCGTACGCTTATTTCCTAATCATCAAGGGATTCACTATCGAGGCAGAGTTCATGAGCTTGTTGAGCATAGTGTGCGCGATATTGCTCGGCATCGTATTGAGCGAACAGAGGTTCGCATCCATCACTATGGGCACATTGCCAGTGTTAAGAAAGATAAGAAAAAATCGACAATATATACCCCACTCGGAGAGGCCAAAACTAAGGAGCAGCCGAGGGATTGGAAGAATTTCTTCGAGCTAGGAGTTGAGCATAATAATAACGGGCATCTTCGAAAAAGCTTAGAGGCTTTTCGCGAGGCTGCACGCTTGAATCCAAGCTATCTGTCTACTTGGATAAATATGGGCTACGTGCAGTGTGAACTTAGCGAGCATCAAGGTGCGATTGCGAGTCTTAAGACCGCGCTCAAGTTGGATCCGAAAGCTGATGAGGCCTATTGCAACCTTGGAGTGGTCTATTTGCGCGTGAAGGATTTTAAAGCAGCCGAGACGCAGTTTCGCGCGGCCGTGAATCTTAATACTTCGTACGTAAATGCATACTGCAATTTAGGCACCTGCTTGTCGCTTCAAGATAGGTTCTCAGAAGGTGCCGCAGTATTTTTACGCGTGCTCGAACTTTTTCCTACGTGTCAGAAAGCCCATGCTGAAGTTGGCGCGCTCTACCTTAGTAAGAACTTGCTCGAGCTAGCGGAAGTTCATCTTCGCCGTGCCCATGAACTTAATCGTAATGACGCCAGGACTTGTCTTCATCTTGGACAGATGTGCAAGGCGCTTGGTCGGGCCGTTGAGGCCGTTGCTTTTTTACAGCGATTCATTGAATTGCATACTCGAGCGAATAATGGTGTACCGAAGGGAGAATTAGCGCAACTACTTCGAGGTTTGTCTCATGAATGTGACGTGTTAACGAATCAAGCGTTTCTCGCGAAAGATAAAGGATCGAGCGTGGTCCCGCCGCCTTCGGTGTCGGAGTCAGCGGAACCGACTCTCTCGGCATCGCATGGCGGGAAGGAGAAAAAATCTAGCCGCATTAAACAAAAGAAGAAGACAAAAGCGAAGTCCAAGAAGAAGTCCTCAGTAGCCAAAGGCTCTGGCTCCAAAAAATCTGCTGCCCGAAAAACGAGCGCAAAGTCGTCCAAAGCGAAATGACGTTGGTTCACCCGTAGTTGTGCAGTTAAGTAGTTGCGCAGTTAAAATGAGCCGTATTGCGCGTTTTCTACCCCACTAGCACTTCTTAAAAGTATCCTAGATACGACCTTATCTGGTATACTAGCAGGGTTGCAACTAGTCCCTACTACTAAATTATTTTCTGAGGTTGTCACTACCCATGAGTCTCGAATCGGTTGAATCTGAAAAAGAAGACGCCACGGCAAAGGCCAGTGGTGGAAAGAATAAGAAGGAAGAGCGAAACGCCGAGGACTCGGCAGTCGACCTCACCGAAGGAAGTCCTGTTAAGTCTCTTTTCTTTGGTCAAATAGACGAAGAGCATTTCTTTCCATTTCCAAAAATGGAGGAAGAAGAAGCGGAGACTCTTCGCATTGTTCTGGAGTCAATCGATAAGTTCCTTTCGCCTCGCGCGGAGGATTTTCGTGCCTACGATGAAGCGGGCGCCCAGCCACAGGAATATATTGATAGTCTCAAAGAATTAGGACTGTTTGGTCTTATCGTGCCGGAAGAGTACGGCGGGCTCGGTTTTTCTAACTCTGCCTACTCAAGAGTGATTCAACAGAGTAGCCGTTTCGATGCCTCGACAGCACTTACCATCGGAGCGCATAGCTCAATCGGTATGAAAGGTCTGCTTTTGTTTGGTAATGACGAGCAGAAAGCGCAGTACTTGCCTGATCTTGCAAGCGGCAAGTCGATTGCCTCTTTTTGTCTCACCGAGCCCGGCTCGGGTTCAGATGCGGCTTCGATTACGACGAACGCAAAGAAAAACGCAGACGGAAGTTGGAGCCTTTCGGGGGAAAAAATTTGGATTACCAACGGGGCTTTCGCCTCGTTTTTTACAGTCTTTGCCCGAACTGATACTGAGGCAGGAAAACTTTCTGCGTTCATAGTTGAGGCGAGTTGGCCAGGAGTAAGCGTAGGGCCCAAGGAGCAGAAGCTAGGTATTCGTGCATCTGCGACAACAACAGTTAGTTTCGACAACGTTCAAATTCCAGCCGAAAACCTCCTAGGTGAGCAGGGGAAAGGTTTCAAAATCGCAATGGAGATTCTTAACAATGGTCGTACTGGCCTTGGCGGAGGCTGCGTTGGCGGTATGAAGGCATGTATCGCACTTGCTTCGCGACAGGCGGCGGAACGAAAACAGTTTGGCAAGCCAATCGCGGACTATGGGCTTATCAAAGAGAAGATAGCCCAGATGACGGTGGACTGCTATGCGGCTGAAAGTGTAGTCACCATGGTCGGACACTATATCGATTCTGGCTATAAGGATTGCTCAGTGGAGGCAGCCATCTCGAAGGTGTTTAATACGGAAGCCTTGTGGCGCACCGTAAACGAAGCGCTTCAAATCGCCGGTGGAAACGGATACATGAAGGAATATCCTTACGAGCGTGTTCTTCGCGATTCTCGAATTAATATGATTTTTGAAGGAACCAACGAGATCCTTCGCTTATACATTGCGCTGTCTGGAATGAAGGACGTTGGTTCGTATTTAAAAAGTGTGATGCGCTCAGCGGGAGATATCTTTAATCATCCAATTAAAGGGTTTGGTCTGCTCTCCGAATACGCAACGATGCGACTGACTCAAATTACTAGCGTAGGGCGAGATAAAATCGTAAGCGCAGTTCCATCGGAACTTGAAAATGAAGCCTTAATTTTTGAGAAATATACGCTTGAACTCGCTCGCATGACGGATGTTGTGTTGCGGCGTCATGGAGAGAATATCATCGGGAAGCAGCTTGCGATGAAACGACTTTCTGAAACATCCATCGATCTGTTTGTAGGTCTTTGTGTCCTCGCTAGAGTGAGCAAACTGATTCAAGAGAAGTCGGTAGCGCAGTGTGAGCAGGAGATACGCATCGCGAAGCTTTTCTCCCAGCAAGCAAAACGTAGGATGAATCAGAATTTGAGGCGTGTGTTAAAAAATGAAGAT
>QIGM01000306.1 GCA_003230795.1 bacterium | reverse complement strand
GAAGGGCTTTCCAGCCGAGCCAGGTTTAGTTGCGTGTGCTCCTGGAAGAGTTGTAATCATGATTCCGCCAGTTTCTGTTTGCCACCAGGTATCGACAATTGGGCAGCGCTCTTTGCCTATCACGTTGTGGTACCACATCCAGGCTTCAGGATTGATTGGTTCACCGACCGTTCCTAATAGTCGCAAGCTGTCCAGTGAATGTTTATTTGGCCATTCATCCCCTAGGCGCATGAGAGCACGAAGTGCTGTCGGGGCTGTGTAGAAAATACTGACCTTGTAGTCATCAATTAGTTTCCAAAAACGATCTGCTTCTGGATAAGTTGGAGTGCCCTCGAACATGATATTGGTCGCACCGTTAGAGAGCGGACCGTAGACAAGATAGGAATGTCCGGTAATCCAGCCAACATCCGCTGTGCACCAAAAAATATCATCTTCTTTGATGTCGAAAATATGTTTGAACGTCAGATGCGTCCAAAGATTATAACCAGCGGTGGTGTGCAGCACTCCCTTCGGCTTTCCAGTGCTGCCGCTTGTATAAAGCGTAAACAAAGGGTCCTCGGCATCGAGGTGCTCCGCTTCGCAAGTGTCTTCAATATCAGCCGCCGCCATTTCTTCGTGCCACCAATAGTCTCGCCCGTCGCACATGGCGGGAGTCGTGTCCCCACGATTGTAGACAAAGACCTTCTTAACGCTTGGGCAATCTTTAACGGCTTCGTCGACTTTAGTTTTTAGGTCTCCGACTTTGCCTGAGTGGTAACTAACGTCGGCCGTGATAACGACATCGCTTTCGCAATCAATTACGCGACTCTTTAGTGACTCTGGGCTAAAGGCGGAGAAAACCACGGAGTGGATAGCTCCGATGCGAGCACAAGCAAGGCAGGCGATGGGCATCTCTGGTACCATCGGCATGTAGATTGTCACCATGCTGCCTTTTTTTACGCCGTGCTTTTTGAGGACGTTGGCGAAGCGGCAAACTTCTTGATGCAGTTCTCGGTAAGTGAGAGTGCGCTTGTCTTGCTCTTCCTCTCCTTGCCAAATGAGCGCAGCTTTTTCTCCTCGAGTCGCTAAATGTCGGTCGAGGCAGTTGTGAGTAATATTGAGCTTGGCTCCCTTGAAGAAACTAACGTAGGGAGCTTCCTTGGTGCCGATTGAGTCGAAGTCATGCTCAATAACGGTATCCCATTTCTTAAACCATTCGAGATTTTCTTCCGCTTGTTCTGCCCAGAAGCCTTCCGGATCTTCAATAGAGCGACGATAGAGCGTTTCGTACTCTTGTATTGACTTCACATGAGCATTCTTTGAGGTTTCGCTTGAAGGTGGGAAACTGCGGGTTTCGTTGAGGAGTGACTCAATTTCTTTCGACATACGAATCTCCAATCGTGAACGTCTGTGTAGTATGAGGGTAAGTAGTAGCGCTCGCTAGTATGGGGCGTCAAACCGGGAAATCGGTGCCAGGGGAAATCGGTGGGTGCCAGGCACCCACCGATTTCCCCTGGCACCGATTTCCCGGTTTGGCAGCGGTTTGTTTTAGCAGTAGACTAATAACAATAGTAATGTCCACCGCGATTGTTGCGAATGGTAAGACCTCGACAAGCTTTATGAAGTTACTCCGACTAGGTGCAGCAGCGCTGAATTTGACCCCACTCGATTGGCAAGGGAATCACGAGCGAATTCTTTGCGCTATTGAGGCTGCGCGCGAGGCGAAAGTCTCTGCACTTTGTCTGCCTGAGCTTGCAATTACCGGATACGGTTGTGAGGACGCTTTTTTTAGCGCTGACCTAGAGTCGCGCGCCAGAGACGAACTAGTTTCTCTCGCTCCTGAAACGAAGGGTCTTCTCGTTGCGGTTGGGGTTCCAATTGCCCTTGAGTCTGCGCTCTATGACTGCGCTTGTGTTTTCATCGACGGTGAAATCGCGGGTCTTGCGGCAAAGCGTTTCTTGAGTGGGGACGGTATTCATTACGAACCGCGATGGTTTAAGCCCTGGCCAAAAGGCAAGCAGTCGAGGATTAGTCTCGGTGATCGAGAGGTTCCGATTGGAGATTGCATTTTTGATGTCGACGGAGTGCGTTTCGGATTTGAGATTTGCGAGGATGCCTGGGTTGCCGGGCGGCCAGGTGCTCAACTCGCCGCGCAGTCTGTTGATGTCATACTCAATCCGAGTGCGAGCCATTTTGCATTTGGGAAGCTTGAGGTGCGCAAGCGCTTCGTCCTAGAAGGCTCTCGTGCCTACGGGGCCGCTTATGTCTACGCTAATCATCTTGGTAATGAAGCAGGACGAATTATTTATGATGGCGGCAGTTTGATAGCGTCTGCTGGAGAGCTTGTTGCGCAAGGTGCTCGATTTTCTTTTCAGGAGCAGGTGCTGACCTCGGCTGTAGTCGACATTGATCAGAATAGATTGCAGCGTGCGCGCTTGAATCAAGGGATAACCTCAGAAGATTCTGCTGAGGAAAATAAAGACGTTTACGATATAGTTAAGAGCGGCTTCACCTTACCCAAAGCTGATGCCTTGTCTCCGGCTCCTTCGCCTCAACCATGGGAGAGCAGCGATACGCTCAAAGAGGAGGAGTTTACTCGAGCCGTATCTCTTGGTTTGTTTGACTATCTTCGCAAGAGTCGCTCCAAGGGGTTCGTTGTTTCTTTAAGTGGGGGAGCAGACTCGGCTGGTTGTGCGATCTTGGTTGCAAAGTGTCTTGAGTTCGCCTCTGAAGAGCTTGGCATGGACGTAGTGAAACAACGCCTGTCGCATATCGAATCGATCCAAAAGCTCTCCTCTCTGAATGATCTCACAGCGGCCTTGCTTACTACGGCCTATCAAGGAACCTCCAACAGTAGCGCGAGAACAAGAGATGCCGCTCGGAGTCTTGCTGAGGGCTTAGGAGCTAGCTTCGAAGAGTTTGAAATAGATCCTTTGGTAGGAATGTACACTGAGATGGTGAAGTCAGCGCTAGACGTAGAGCTGTCCTGGGAATCGCATGATATTTCGCTGCAGAACATTCAGGCGCGAGTTCGTGGACCACTAGTTTGGTATATTGCGAACATCAAAGGTGCTTTGCTTCTTGCGACAAGTAACCGATCGGAAGCTGCGGTCGGCTATACGACTATGGACGGCGATACCTGCGGCGGACTGAGCCCGATCGCTGGAATAGATAAGGCCTTCCTTTTGCATTGGCTAAGATGGATGGAGCAATCAGGTCCTCAGCATGGAACTGAATGTCGTGCTCTTCCAATACTGAATCTGATTACAGCGCAGGCACCAACCGCGGAACTTCGTCCTCTCGAATCTACGCAAACCGATGAAGATGATCTTATGCCCTATCCAGTGCTCGATTATATCGAGCGACTTGCGATTCGTGACAAGCTCTCTCCGCTGGAAGTCTATACTCAGCTTAGAGTTCGTTTTACGCAGTATGAAGCTCCCAAGCTCAAAGTTTGGGTTGTGAAGTTCTTTCGTCTTTGGAGCCGAAATCAATGGAAGCGTGAACGCTATGCGCCTTCGTTTCATCTTGATGATGAAAACCTCGATCCTAAAACTTGGTGTCGTTTTCCTATTCTTTCAGGTGGCTTCGAGAAAGAGATAGCAGAGCTTCAGGCGCTCAAGGACTAGCGCCACCCTATTCATTCCCGACAGGAATGGTTTATATTACTTATATTCCCTTTTTTCTGAACTCCTTAATCGTCATACTCTGAATTGTGACAGAGCGCCGAAACGCGCAGCTTTGAATTCCGACGCTGCACTAAGGAGGAAAGAGAATATGAGAACTAAAGCCCCAAGAGTATTGCTCATCGATGATGAACCGCTAGTGCTTGAGATGTTTGCCTACATTCTTGAGAAGAACGGCTACGAAGTTGTTGCGTCAGCTTCGGCTGAAGAAAGTATGAGCTACATCCAGTCGCAGGTGTTTGACGCAATTGTTACCGATCTCAATTTAGATTGTGTAGATGGATTTGAGATTGCAGCAGCCGCACGAAAGCGAGTTCCCGGGATCCCGATTGTAATAATCACCAAGTTCCTTAATCCCCGCGACAAGAGTCGCGCCCTTCTTGAAGGGTTTTGCTTTTTATCAAAGCCTCTAGAGCTTCACACACTCGCAGATGAGCTAGGGCGTTTGCTTGAAGCTGAGAACAGTAACTGGTCAGTAGCGCCGGATCATCAGTCGAATATTCCTCAAGAATATCTGCTGTGATTCATCCGCGAGGAGAAGGGCGGTGCGGGGCTCTTAGAAAGAGCTCCGCTATTATCGAGTATCAGTATTGTTGATACTCTTTCGTTA
>QIGM01000003.1 GCA_003230795.1 bacterium | reverse complement strand
GAGGTGCGAGGGATAGTTCGTAAACATAGTGGCCGTATCGAAGTAAAGAGCCAGCCAAGCCACGGCACTCGTGTCCGTCTTCTATTCCCCATGCTTTCTCCCCTCTCAAGTGATTCTCCGAAGCCTTCACAGACGATTACTCAAGAGAATTATCAAGACATAGCCTGTGAAGTTCTACTTGTAGAGGACGACAAGGCAGTTCGGGAAGTGAGTAAGGGATTGCTCGAACTCTTCGGTTGTAAGGTGCGTTCTGCGAGAGATGGTTTTGCCGCACTTCGGCTATTTCGGCACGCACCTTCTCGTTTTGATCTCGTTTTGCTCGATATGACCATGCCAGGGATGAGTGGGGAAGAGGTGTTTCATAAGCTACGCGAAGTGCGTTCGGATCTTCCAATCGCTATTTGTAGTGGCTATACGGAGCAAGACCTTTCCGAGGAGCTTCAGAACGATATCGTCGGATTCGTGCAGAAACCGTTTAAGCCTGAGCAGCTTGCGGAGATTCTCTATCTTGCGAAGTTGAGACGAGAAGAGACATCGCTCCAAAGGATAAAAACGGATCATCCTTGTCTAGACTAGTATCCTGTTGCGCTTGCCTCTGGAGTTCTAAGCAGCTTTCTCGAAGACAGGGCGCCTTCCAATGTCGAGCTCAGAGGCTTTGAGGTTTTTATCTATGAACCACTTAAACGGTGGGGGCGGTAGGCGGTAGAGATTCTCCGGAATGCGATCACGGATTTTCTCGTGTTGCTTAGGAAGTTCGGACCAATGTATGCCCATCTTTATATGGTGAGCGGTGTGATAGCCAAGGTTGCCGGTCCCCACGTTGTACCATCGTTCCACAATATTATATGAGGCTTCGTATTCGTCTTCGGCGTCGAGTCCGGCGTGATGGTAGTAGGTATGCCAGGCAGTGTTGTAGAGCGAGATCCACATTGGAATGAGGAAAATTACCAGAGCGTTAAACCAGTTAAGGTAAAACAAGGAGCCAAGCGCAAGAAGCAACAAGCTTCCGCTGAATAAGAAAGCCTTAAATAGCCTTGGGAAATGCGGTCCAACTTGAAAGCAGCGCGGGTAAGCAGTCAGTGCCGTAGCAAGGGAGTAGCGAAATACGCCCATCGTTTTCCCTTGGGCATCCTTCCATCTGGACTCATCAAGATCTTGATCCATGTAGTTTTGGTGATGGCCCACAACGTGGTGCAGCACCCAAGCGTGCCCGCTGATTCCGGTCTGAAGTCCATACATCAGTTCCAGAACGCGATTCATCCATACTTTCTTGAGCATGGGGACGTGCTGATGGTGGTGGTTATAAGAGGATACGAGAGATTTTGGCAGTACGCCAAGAAGCGACCATGCGACCACCAGCAGCCTGCTCTCAACGCTGAAGAAGACCGCCAAATCGCTGGCAAAGAACAAAACAAAGATGAAGACCGGAAAAACGTCGCTTTTGTAGCGAAAAAAAGACATCTCGGAGCAATTCCTATCAATCAGCAAAAAAGACAGACTTAGAGTACAAATACTTATAATTGCGAGAATATTTGCCCGACTGGCATCGTCTCTATTCCAGGGAAATCAGATAATAGTTTTTCTACCCCAGCTTTTCCCTGTATAATTCAAGTAGTCAAAGTCAGTGCGGATACTACATAATTTGTCTTCGCCTGCATAACAACATTGGTAGTTTCGCTTTAGACCGTAGACGGCCTCTCCCCCCAATTTGCGCCGGGGCCATTTTTATTTACCTGAATTAAAATACAAGGTTATGAAGAAATTAATTTTACTCTGCGCATTCACCTTTTTCATCTCAGTTGGCCCAGCGGCAGCTCAAGTTGAATTAGGAGACTTTAATGGGGATGGGACAAGCGATCTTTCGGTTGCTTTCGTCGATAGGACAGCCGGAACTACAGCCTGGCTTTCGCGAACGGGAGATACCCTAGCACCAGGCTTCTGGACTTGGGGTTTACCGGGAGATGCCTTGGTTTCCGGCCATTTCTTTGGAGACGGACGGTACTATCCAGGCATTGTTTATGTGCGCTCCGCACAAACGCCACTAGAGTGGTATATCAAGAATCCTTCCGGGACTGATACCTTTTTCCACTACGGACTTCCGGGAGATTCCATTCCTAACCAAGCCGATATGGATTGTGATGGGGTGACGGACCTAATCGTAGTGAGGAATGGATCTGCGGGACGTTTCCCTGGGTTCCGTCTTTGGTACATTGCTTTGAGTTCCGCAGGTGGTGCAGTCCAAGAGGATGTGTTTGGACTTACTACAGATCGTGTTGCCGCAATCGATGTCGATGGTGACGGATGCGCCGAACAGGTCGCACTTCGTGGAGACTCCTTTACCTGGTTTTCAAAACCTCTCTTTAGCACCAACGTCGGGGTAGTTCAGTGGGGTCTTCCAGGAGACAAGCCACTTCTTCCACAAGATATAAACGGCGATGGGACGCCAGACTATATTGTCTCTCGACCAACCGGAGCTGGGCAAGTTGCCTTTGTTCGTACCGGTGCTGATTCGTTCGAGACGCATCAGATAGGCAGTGATACTGCCGTGCCGATTGTCGGGAAGTTTTCACAGCGAAATTTCTTCGCTTGGACAGAACGAGCGACTGGGTTTACTGCGATAAGAAATTCGAACGACCGGGATAAGGTATTCCCATTCACAGTGGCCGCTAATGCGATTATCCGACCGGATGGCACCGTTGTGCAGCCGGATGATGACGCAAGATTTTCTGCTGACCCACCCACAGGTCCTGGACCAGGTGCACCTGGCGGTTGCGATGTGACCACGGACTTCATTGACGGAGGCGGAAACGCCCTCTGGAAGCCAGTGTCTGATAATACTCGTAATCCGGTGTTTTTGTTACCGAGTAGTTACTGGAGTGGTAGTCAGGGAGTGAGTTTGATTGAGATTCTCGATAGGGACGGAAACGTTATCCTGAACGGCTCTCGACGTACTTGTTGCCCGAACAGTGGACGAGCCCACTTTGATGTGCCAGAGCGAGCTTCGACGCTCAATGCTTCGGCTCCGATTACGGTTCGTTTGGCGTTGAATAACGGAACTACGGAGTGTCGCTCCGTGCCTGTACCAACAACTCGCTACGACTGATATTTTTCGTAGTGTGAGTGAAAGCCCTGGCACTTTTTGTGTTAGGGCTTTTTTTGTTTGAGGGATGTGGTGCAAGTGGCTTTGGTAGGGCGTATGCGAAAAGACGCGCTTTATCTCGCTGCTGCTCTGGGACTTTCATGTAGAGATGGTGGTAGCTAGATCCGCCTCCGGAGCCCTTTGGTCTCCTATGGCTCCCGGTTTCTGCTTTAGATGACGTTGGGAAGGAAAGTCCCAGAGCAGCAGCGAGATAAAGCGCTCGGTTGTTGCCGACTCCCATCTAGCAGCTTTCGCGATTGAATAAGAAGTTCGTATATGAAGAAGGGAATATGCAGACCAATATTACGAACTACATTCAATATGGCGAACAGACACGGAACAAGAGTCTGAAAGTAGTTTCCTAGAATTCTTAAGCAAATCTATGTACCGAAGTTCGTAGTGCCTGGACCATATGCGAAATTCGGTCTAATATGCGAACTAAATTTCAAGGGAGCGAATTCTCTCTACTATAATGTTATACGCATACCGCTTCTGAGTGGTTTCTCGGACATCTTCTAACGTATCTTGTCTGTTATGAGCTTGAGAATCATATCCCCTGATTTCAATACGGAAGGCTTGTTCTTACGGAGTCTAGCGTGGGGCTATCGTAATTTGACCGCTGCAGATCTTGCAATTGAGGGCCGTTTGGATGAAACCGACGAACAAGTCAAAGTTCGTTTCTTGAAGTTAGCATATGCAAATGAGGTTAAACTTTTTCGGAAGAATTGTTCCCTAAATAACAGTTCCAGGTTCTGTATTAAAAACCTATCCGACCACCTGGCTAAATTGGCGTCTTGTCTACTTTTGCCGTAGTTTTGTTTTTCGGAATTACCTTCTCATAGAATGGAGGACAAGAGATTACGATCTCCTTTAAAGAAGGCGAGGTGGGGGAAGTTTTCTAATGTTAAAACGCTTAATAACCGAACATGGAGGACAACGTCAGGTCTCAGCGATAGATACACCACAAGGACGATAGTGAAGCGGTGGGAGTAAGCAAAAAGCTGGAAACTTCGTGAAAAAATCCCCAAGACGAAACTTGAACGAGGCTAGGGCGTAGTGTGTTCGCTTTGCGCGCTCTTCCTCACGGAATTGCTTTAAGGCTTCCAGACTCTTTGTGTAGCAGCGTGGGCGTGCACTCTTTGATAT
>QIGM01000161.1 GCA_003230795.1 bacterium | reverse complement strand
TCTACAATACCGCAAAGCGCCTTGGCGTTCGCTGCTATAAAACGTTCAAATGGGGCAAGTAGCATTTCTCACTAAGCGAAGAGTTACGATTCTTGCTCTCGCTACCTTGCCGGAACAGACTTATAGTGATTTCTTAAACTACCTTCGAAATGGGACTGTTGAAAAACAGTCCCGCACCGCGTAGCGGTGCCAAAAGCCACATGCTTGTGGCTTTTGGAATGCCGAAGGAAGTCGTATAAGACCTCAGCGTTAAAAGAGAGAATCAAAGTGGATTTTACCCTTAGTAAATACGAAAAGCTGTTAAATGCCGCGAAGGATGCCGGATATCATTTTCTGACCTTTGCCCAATTTGCCAGCGATGGATTCCCGGAGGGAAAGAAATGCATAATTTTGCGCCACGACGTTGACCGCTTACCAGGACGCTCGGAGCGGATGGCCGAAGTCGAACGGCATCTTGGCGTTGTTGCGACATATTTCTTTCGAATCAAGCGTGAGTCCTTCGTGCCGAAGATTATTAGTCGAATATCTTCAGCAGGGCATGAAATAGGCTTTCACTATGAGGATCTTTGCGACGCAAAGGGAGATCACGAGCGTGCCTGGGGACTGTTTAAGACAAACCTTAGGCGGCTTCGCCAGCTTGCGCCGATCACTTCGATTGCCATGCACGGCAGACCCTTTTGTTCTTGGGACAATAGAGACCTCTGGAACACCCACGATTACCGTGATGAAGGTATTTCTATTGAGGCCTATCACGACCTGCCCTGGGAGCAGATGTCTTACTTCACTGATACTGGAAGGAGCTGGAATTCCGCTTGGAATGAGAAAGATAGGCCGCGTGGGGTTATCATGACAGAAGCCTCACTCTCCTGTGAAACAAGCGACCAACTTATTCAGCTCATCGCAGAGGGAAGTATAGAGTATTGCTGCATCTCCAGTCACCCAGAGCGCTGGCCCTCAAGCGTGGCAGGATGGCTGCAAGTTCACTTCGTAGATTTTGGAACCAATCTCGCAAAACGATTGCTGAGACGTTACCGAAACCGACATAACTTGGCGTAAGGGTGAGAGCGAGGTTAGGATTTCGCATCCAATTCTGCAAGCACATAGTATTTATTTTGCCACACTGGGCGAAAACCTGTTTCAGGAAGCGCAGAACGAAGAGTGTAAAAATACTGACACGCGCCGTAGTCGTCTCCCTTGTTAAGACCTCTAAACTTCCGCGGATAGGTCTTGAACATCATCGCCTTAAACTTACTACTCATACGCTTTATCCCGTCAGGCACTCGCTTAGTCCTAACCGAAAAGTCGTAGCAAATAAGGCTATCGCTTGGCGTATGATCAGCTATCCAATACGCAGCAACCATAGAGCGCTCAACCTTCATCGCACGACGAATCGTGTATGCCATTCCGTGCTGAATAGACATTACGTTAAATATCAGTAGATGAATGATAACCAAGGGAACGCGAAATTTCGGGCGAAACGCAAGAAACGCAGTGACAAGCACAAGCAACAGCCATGCATAGGGAAACCATAGGGGAAGCTTTTGGTAGAACTTCAAATAGAAAATTGTTAGACCGGCCTGATTTATAGGAATCCAGTTATAGTGCTCAAGACACGCGCGCACTCCATAGAATAGAATTGGAATGCTCAGAAAAAACGCCCAGGTCTTCTTCCCCTTCAGCAGCGGTAGCTCGAACAATGCCGCTAGTCCTCCGAAAAGAAGCAGGAGTGAAGCTGGATCGTTATATCGCCCATAGATAAACCATGGCGAAGGATCTTCGTATCTACCGTGAACGAGTAGTTTGAAGGTTAAGTGAACAAGGCAGAGTCCGGAGAAGAGTATGGCCGAAACGGTGATAAAAGTAGAAATAGAAAGCCAACGAGTCTTAAGCTGTTCAGGAAACTCTCTAGCGCGGAAGAGCCCTACAAGAAAGAAAGGTAGTAACCAAACTCCTGTAGAGAAGAACAGATAACCAACCTGGGCGAGTGCCAGCTTAAAGGTAAAGACCCAGTTTTCCGGCTTTGACGCGACCGATTGTATGGAGTTTACGTACTGTAACTCTCTGCTAACTCCAAAAAGTGAGGTGTACCAGAGATAAGGAACAACGGCTGCAAGCAGCGTGAGCACGCCGACAGAAGCTGCGCGCTTCAAACCAATACGAGGAATCTGGACAGCAAGCACTGCAAGTATACCGACCACGGCAGCAAAGCCCGGTTGCCGTGTCAGCGGAAGCAGGGCGGCGGTAAGTGCAAGCACGAACAGGCGCCCCGGCATGCGAGCAGTCTTCACGATATCAACGGTAAGCCAGAAGGCAAGCGCCAATAACGGAAAAAGCATATTCTCCGTCATCACGTAGAAATTGAATTGATAGCAAGTGGCAAAAGTTGCGAGCACGAGGGGCACTGACCATGAGGACTTCCCTCGAAAATCTGCAATTGCAAGCGAGCCAAATACGATCATCACCATTGTCAGCAGAGCATTGAGGCAAAACACCACAAACATTCTCTGCTCCACGGGAAAGAGTATCCACGGAGAAACGTAATAGAAGTAGCTCAGTCCTGCTGAAGCTTGATGAAAAGGATAACTCTCAAGAGAGGCACGGATTCCATCAGACCAATAGTAGATCGCTCTGTTAAGGCCATCGTAGTCGTCAGCAAAAAGAGCTGAAGCACGAACCTGATTCGCGTGAACAAGCTTGAAACAGGCCGCTACTAGAGCAACAGAGAGTGCTCGAAAGAGTTGGGAGGCGTTGGTCAGAAAATTCACGTTCGTGCTTCGTCTCAGGCATAAGTAGAAGACTGATAATCGCCAGAGTGTATGACACTCAGACGGCGCGGCACCATAGGAGACTATTGAAAAACATGCCTTAATTGTAGCCCACACTTTCACGTATTTTCGCGTACGTTGTTCCCCTACACCTCAAGTTACCCGATTAGTATAGTTATTACCTTGAGTTACCTCGGCATCAAAATCTCCGGAGTTTACCACCGAAACTGCTTTCCCAGAGTTTAAGCGCGATGAAACCTTATTTTTCACTCTAATTGTTACGATAAACCTTATAACTCCTGCCTTCTAGATTGAGAGCGGTACTCAAAGAGGCAGGATGAGAAAGGGTGTTAATGCAGCTGGCACAAACTAATCAAATTCTAACGAATCGCGCGAAATCGAGCGTACTAGTCGTTTGTGGAGACAAACTGCTCACGGGTAATCTCCGTCAAGTGCTCACCAATCTTGGATTCAGCACGATAAGTTCTGCACCGAATCATATCCTCGGACTCGACCGCTTAATGCAGCGAAAGTTCGACATCATTCTCTTTCAAGCAAGTTCTTCAAACATGCCAAGCGAGCAGTTTGTTAAACAAGCTACAAAGGTATCGCCTGGCGCCATTTTTGTTTCCATTTCCAGCAACCCGCGCATCGACGATATTTTTTCCATGCTTCGCTACGGCGCACGCGGTTTTATCTGCTTACCCATGTCAGTCGAACAAGTCGAACAGGTGCTAGTTGATGCTGCTCATTCGCCTCCATTTAGTCAGGCAATTCTCGAAGCAAGCGATCGCGACAAGGCTCTCGCAATTATGGTCGTAAACAATCTCTATCGTCTCACAGAAACAATGCGTTACTTGAGAAACTTTCCAAATGGAATCGCCAACACGTCTCGTCATAGGAGTAGCTTTAGCGATTCCGTAAATCTCGCTCGAATGTTTAGCCAAGGGGGAGATTCTGCACTGCGAGACAAGATTTGCGAAGAGTGTTGTCTGCGAGCCGAAAGACCTTCTACCCGTCTCGGACAGACACGCTTAAAGCTTAAAGAGCTGAGGCATGTCCCTGAAAGCGCTGCTGCCTAAGCTGCTTTTTAACGAATTCCTTGATCCATAGCGGTTTCCGTCCTAGCTTTGAATTTCTTTCAGCTCTCTAGCGTCTATCCATGTATACTTTCATGTATACTTTTATCTTATCTCTCAATCCAATTGTGATCCCATGACTCCCCACATTCGTCTCTACATTTTCTCTGGCTTCCTATTCTCTGGCTTCCTATTCTCTGGCTTCCTATTTCTCACACTCGCGCCACAAACGATCCTGGCCGAGGAAACAAGAGCGTCCTCCATTTCAGTGACGGACAGTGCCGTCTTTGCGGGTGGATGCTTTTGGTGCGTGGAAGCGGCGTTTGAAAAAATAGATGGAGTGAAGTCTGTAACCTCTGGATACATCGGCGGAACTCAAGCGAATTCAACGTATCAGAAAGTATCTGCAGGCGTTACTAAACATGCTGAGGCAGTTGAGGTTA
>QIGM01000566.1 GCA_003230795.1 bacterium | reverse complement strand
GAAGCTATACCCTATTTAATTAAAGCTGCGAGTGACTCTGATGAGAGAGTAAGAACCTGGTCCATAACAGCCCTAGGAAATATCGGTGACGCAAGCGCGCTAGACGCGGTGCGCTCAGCACTTAACGATGAAAGCCGCACTGTTCGGCGGCGGGCTCAAATAGCAATGACGAAGCTATCGAGTCGTTTAGGCTTGCAATCATCGGGAAATTCTCCTGAGTTGAGCGGAATTTAATACGCAGCATCGACTCTTTCGCTTTTCTCATCGGATACTGCGGAGTAATCGTTTTCTAACTTTAAATTAGATGTAGCCTTGTTTGAATTGATCGCAAGATTACGGCACCCGTTATGAATGCAACTTGTTTTAAGTTCCCTATGAGATTTTCTTATCTCCTACTTTTATGCGCGCTTGCTTTTGCTGGCTGCGCCCAAGGTGCTTACGCTCCAGACTTCACGACTTCTACTGAAACATTGATCAAACAAATGCGTAAAGGTTCGCCTAGCGAACGCCGCAGGGCCGCAGAAATTCTAAAACAGCGCGGACCCTCCTCATTGAACTCCTTAGTTCGCGCGCTAGAAGAAGAGATTCGAGTAGGTGAGCCGAGTATTGAGGAGCTCGCCGAAAAAGCAATCCATGGTTCGCCCGAAGAACGAAAATTAGCAGAAGATCAACTCCGTTCCCGCGGACCAGAAGCGATAAGCGCGCTTATCGACGCACTTTCACCTAAAAAATTCTCTCCCCCTCGTAGACAAACAGGCATTCGTGTTGCCAAGCTTCCGCGAAACTCTGTAATTGCTAAAAAAACACCTCGCTTAGGATCGGCGCGGAGGAAGGAACTAAGAGAACCAAAAAATAAAGTAATTAGAGCAGTCGGGGCAGGGTCTAAAGTAACAGAGAGTACTCTTTCCGCTGCCACTACCAAAGACGAATCACTTGATGCGCCAAAGCCTAAAGAAGCCACGAAACAGTCCGAGGAGGATCTACTTTCCACAACTTGGTCTGGAATAGACTCTCACGGAGAGCGATACACCTTCACGTTTCTTGCGAATGGAGCATTGCGCTATACGAACTCCATCGGTACCTACGAAAATGGAACTTGGGAACAACACGGGAAGCTTCTCTTAATGTCTATCAACGACGGCTTCTCTGAGTACTCTGGAATGATAGACGGCGATACCATCAGCGGTAGAGCAAGAAATAAGAAAGATGAGCATTGGACTTGGCAAGCCGAACGCAAGGAGACAACCCCATAATAAGCTGCACCACATTACAGAATCGCCTTCTCAAACTTAGCGAATAAATCCTCGATCAGAAGCGGCCAACGATAATCCTTCACAGCTCTCTGTGCTGCAAGTGTACGCTCATACGCCGCCGCAGGCTCATCGAGAACTGTTGCAAGAGTAGTCGCGATACTGGAGGAATCAGAGCCTGTTAAGAAGAAATGTTCCTGTAGTCCGGATGATTCGACTGCTCTTCCCCCTGTACGCACCACCGGTCTCCCACTCGCCAGGGCCATCGGCATTTTGAGCTGCCACGCGTACTCTATCAAATAGCTATCAGCGAAGGGCATCAACCAAATATCTATGCGGTTCGCAATCTCCGCGTAGTTTCGATACTGGATTCCTTCGAGAATCTCAGTATCAGGCCATTCAGAGCGCAGCGCCTCTACCATCGCACTCATCCCACGGCCAGCGAGCACTAAGCGAATATTCTTTCGACCGAGCGCGACTACCGACTCCAGAATCGTACTAACCGCCACGTCTGCAGGTGAGCCAAGATACCCAATCGTCCATTTCTCATCGGACTCAGGAGGACACCATGGCTGGACATCGGCCAACACCGTCTCGTTGTAACCGCTCATAAATACTTCGCATCGGTTTCGTGGTAAATCGTAGCGCTTTATCAACTCCTCAGACAGCGGCTCGCTGACAGAACTGATGAAATCGGCAGCAGGTAAGTATTTTTTTTGAAACCAGGCTCCAATTGCAGCCTTGAGCCGAACGTAGCGAAAAAAGTTGGCTCCTTGCGTTCTTTCCGCCGCAAGTAATTCATGGTCGGGTGAAAGATCGTGGACAGCGGCCCAGACTGAAAATCCTAAACGCTTTGCGAACGGGATAAGAAATATTCCCGCTTGAGTAACGATAGGAAAAAGACGCATGCGAAAAACAACGGCGACAGGCACTTGCTGGTAAAAACAAACATTCTCGATTCCGTTCTCGCGTGCCCATTGCATTTCTTGCTTGAGAATCTTGCGCATCTCCAGCACTTGTTTAATCGTACCGAGCGCACCAAGCTTCGCTTCTAGCTGACGCACTCGGACTGAGCCGTCGTGGTAAGAGCGCTCCGTTTGCGGCTCTGCTTCAAGTTCCCAAACGTGAGAGCGGTGACCCATTTGGGCGAAGCTTTTAAATAGCTCATATGGACGAACCTGATCACCGCCCACGATTCCATCTAAGTCTTCGTATTTCGGGCGAAAGGCAACAATCAGCCACTTCTGCTTTGACATCTAAAAATCTCCGATCGACCGTGTTTCGAGGAAAGACGCTTTATCGTAAGCTATTCTAACAAAATCAGGTAGTTAGCACATTTTAAAGTTCTACTTTGGAACGCTTATTCTGAGGCATTTCAGTTCGACTCCCAATAGAGCCGATACCCAGGCATGAGTTCTCTCTTTGGCAAAGCACTGCGAATCTTCCGCAGTCTTCATATTGGCCCACGCTTTGTGCTGCTCCCAGTCGCCTTGGCGATGGTTGCCGCCATATTTGAGGCAATGTCTGCGGGTCTCCTGATTCCGGTGCTGACGGGACTGGTTGAAGGGAACTTCGACTTCCTCCAAAATTCAACAATCGGCCGGCTACTTTGGGATTGCCTTCCTGAGTTTGTAAAAAGCACTCAACTACGGACCTTTGTTGCACTGGTGGGTCTGATAGTTCTAGCAACCGGCGCTCGACTCGTAATTTCCTACCTCGCTCAAGTCATTTACATCGATAGACTCAAAGATTTTTCTCATCTTTTGAGAGCGAAGCTTTTCTCTCGCAGCGTGCACTTCGGCAAAAAGTTCTACGACAATAATAAACCCGGAGAACTCCACAACACCGTTCTAAACTTTACCCACCAGATAGTTCAAAAGCTTCAGCTACTACACAGTCAGTTTCAATGGCTCCTCATGCTATTCGCCTACGTCGGTTTAATGCTGCTGATATCAGTGAAACTCACGTTAATAGTCTGTACGATGTTTCCTCTTTTCTACTTTTCACTAAGCTCTTTGCTCAAAAAAATCCGCGCAACATCGAATAGCTTTGCAACAGCAGATAATACATTAGGGGCAACATTTCACGACATCCTCTCAAACATCACGCTCGTGCAGGCATCCGGCACAGAAGATGAAGAAATTGAGCGCTTCTCAAAGAACAGCAGAGACTCCGCAGAACTGTACCGCTCTATATATCGCAAGTATTTGCTAATCTCTCCTATCCAAGAAGGCATCACTCTCATTCTTACGGTCACTCTCGTTTGTATTATCGCGGGAATAGTGATGAGCAATCCATCTGAAGACATCGCACCGTACTTAGTCTACCTGTACCTAATGAAACGTTGCTCTACCGCGATTTCGGCTGTTGGCGATTGCCGCGGAGTATTTGCGTACCTAGACGGTCTATTCGATAAGGTTTGTTATCTCCTCGATGACGAGGATAAAGCCCTTGTCCAGAGTGGTGAGAAAACCTTCACCGGCTTGAAGCAAGGTATCTCTATACAAAATCTTTCATTTGAATACAGCCAGGACCGAATGGCCCTCAAAGACGTTTCAATGGAGATTGAGCAGGGCAAACTCACCGCCCTCGTCGGACCTAGCGGTAGTGGTAAAAGCACTATCACTCACCTGCTTCTTCGATTCTATGAAGTTCCAGAGAACAGCATTCTTATTGATGGGGTCAGTATTGCAGAGTACAGCACCGAATCTCTACGAAGTAACATTGCTCGCGTGAGCCAGAGCACTGAGCTTTTCAATCAGAGCTTACGCTATAATATCGCTTATGGCTTGGATGAAGAAGTTTCAGACGAACATCTGCACGAGGCGTTAGATAAAGCTAGATTACTCGAGTTTGTCACTGCTCTACCTTTGGGACTCGACACAGTGATCGGAGATCGTGGTGTGCAGCTTTCGGGTGGGGAGAAGCAACGTGTTTCGATCGCACGAGCATTACTGCGCGATCCGGATATTCTTATTTTAGATGAAGCAACAAGTTCACTTGACGCGAACACCGAGCAACTAGTGCAAGAGGCACTCGATGAAT
>QIGM01000283.1 GCA_003230795.1 bacterium | reverse complement strand
CACACTTCCTTGCACGGCTATGTGCGCTCTCCTGGGTTGCGCTTGCATGTTGATGTGGACCGGATCGTACGAGGCAACGTCATTGACTGGAACGTTTTTCTTAACGAGTTGTCCGAAGTAGAGGTTCGGACGCGCGCCTATTTCTCACTCGCTATAGCGGTAGATTTTCTGGGTACTCCAATTCCCCATGCTGTGCTTGCGAAACTACGCCCGGCGGAGTGGCGGCGGAATCTTTTCGTTCGTCTGATTGAGCACCGGATCGTATTGTCCGAAGGAGTGTCGGGCTTACGCTTTCCCGATATGCTGGCTCTGGATATCGCAACAAGTGAGTCGAGTCCTCCAAAATGGCTTTGGCGTGTACTTGTACCTCCTTCGGACTGGGTCCGGGAGCGTTATCATATCGGTGACAAACCGGCGGGAAAAGCGGAGTTGCACTGGAAGCGCGCAAAACACCTAATTCAAAACAGAGGGTTTTAGTGAGTAGTGGAAACTTCTATGCACTCTGCGCTGACAACGATCACAAGCGCTGGCTTTCCCTACTTGAGCAGTCATCTCACAGAGAGGTCTTTGCCCACCCCGACTACCTAAGACTGTTCTCAGAAGCGAGTGACTCCTGCGTTTGTTTGGTCTATGAGGGGAAAGGATTCCAACTCATGTATCCAATCCTTCTTCGCGATCTGAGTAAACTGGAATACTTTGAAACTCTCGATACCGCTGCTGTAGATGCTGTATCGCCCCCCTATGGCTACTGTGGGCCATTTCTCTCGGGGCCTGAGTCGGGGCGTGAGGAGCTTATAAGAAAGTTTTACGCAAGCTACAAAGAATGGGCGGATCAGCATTCTCTGGTTTCAGAATATGTGTCCTTTTCGCCGAAGAGATCAGTTGGGCGAGGATATGAGGGGAAAAGTTCTGAGCGCTGTCCAACCGTGCTAAGGCGGCTGGATATGTCGGCAGATGAACTATGGATGGACTACAAGGGGTCGATCCGGACGGATGTGAAAGCAGCCAGGCGCAACGGCGTTTCGGTCATTTCGGACGCAACCGGGCAGTACGCGAGCGATTTTCTTGCGATTTATTCCAGTACGATGGACCGTCGTTCCGCGGTAACGAGCTATCAACTCGATATGCAATTCCTAGAGCAAATCCATAAGAAACTCACGGGATATTTTATTTACTTTCACGCGTATCATGAAGGAAAAATTGTTTCAACAGAATTGGTTCTTCTGTCCGGTAACTCGAGTTTCTTTTTTCGCGGTGGAACCTATCGAGACCAACTCAAGACAAAAGCCAATGTGATGCTCAAGCACGAAATCATCAGCTGGAGTCAGGAACGTGGCCTAGACTACTATTTGCTCGGTGGAGGAAATTCAGCAGAAGACAGCTTGTTCAAATACAAAAAGGCATTTGCCCCAAGAGGTGTCGAAACACTGATGGTGGGCAAATGGACAGTGGACGGTAAGGCCATGAGTGACCTTGTTCAGCGTCGCAAAGACTACGAGAGAGATCGAGGCGTGGAATGGCAAGCCAGTGAGACCTATTTTCCCCCGTATAGGTCGTAGTCGTGCGCCACACCAGATATTTGGGGCTAAAGCTTCGCAGACTCTTGGTTAGCCAAAAACCAGCTATAGGTTCGCGAAATACCTTCCTCTAGAGATACAGAGGCCGTCCATCCCAATGAACTCAATCTAGAGACATCCAGTAGTTTCCTCGGTGTTCCGTCCGGTTTTGAAGTGTCAAACTCGATTTGTCCGGAGTAGCCCACTATGTTGGAAATGGTAGTTGCAAGATCGAAGATCGAGATGTCGACCCCGGTTCCAATATTTACAAGCTGAGTGCTCTCGGTTTTCTCCAGCAGATGTACACAGGCATCGGCTAGGTCGTCAACGTAGAGGAATTCGCGCTTGGGTGAGCCTGTTCCCCATATGGTGACCACTTGAGCCTCAGACAACTTCGCTTCATGAAACCGGCGAATCAGTGCGGGCAGAACGTGACTCGTTTCCGGGTGAAAGTTATCATTTGGTCCGTACAAGTTAGTAGGCATTACACTCAAGTACGAAGTGCCATATTGTGCATTGATAGCATCGCAGAGTTCAATGCCGGCTATCTTTGCTAGTGCATATGGACGATTGGTGGGTTCCAGTGGTCCGGTAAGTAGGTACTCTTCTCGTATTGGCTGTTTGCATTCTCTCGGGTAAATGCAACTCGAGCCCAAAAAAAGTAGTCGCTTAACCTTGTGTTTCAAACTGGAGCTAATGATGTTGGTTTGAATTTGCAGGTTCTCAAGGATAAAATCCGCACGATAGGTGTTGTTCGCAAGAATTCCACCAACCTTCGCAGCCGCGAGGATCACAATATCTGGTTTCTCCTCTTGGAAGAAAAGATCGACCGCCTGCTGATCACAAAGTTCGAGAGCCCGGTGATCTCTAGTCGATACATTGTCGTATCCCCCGCTATTGAGACGTTTGGCGATAGCAGATCCAACTAGCCCCTTATGGCCGGCAAGGTAAATACGAGAGTCGTTTGCTATATGCACTTTGTATGGTTTTACTTTCTACCAGTCAATGTCGCTCTTGCGACCACAATCACTTCGTCTCCCGTACCACGAATCCCGCTTCTAGCTCTTTCTTCGGGGTTGAGCTGCCCCCAAGCAAGTGCCAACTGCCGAGATAGAAAGCCTGCTCCGCGCATGCGGGGAATCTGGCTTTGCAAGGCCCGATAGTATCGAGTGTCCTGGCTCTCTATAGTAGATAGCATTTCAATGTTTCCGCCACCTCTCTCAACGAGATGGCCCAGGCTACTCGGACTGAAATAGAATCGGTGGGCGGGTATCACAAAAAACTTGGCGATCACTTCATCGGAAATAAAGGTGTCATAAAACAAATGATTTGGGGTGGCGATGACCGCGGCGCCTCCTGGATTCAGTCTGGCCTGGATACTCTGGTAGAACTGAAAAGGGTTGTTTACGTGTTCGATGACATGAAATGAGACGATTGCATCATATTGTTCCGATAGATTTTCCAATTGCGTTGCGTGTACCCTAATGCCAGTTCTGTTTTCTACGGCACGAGCTGCTTCTTCAGATTGATCTAGTCCGGTAACATCGTGTCCGCGTTTGCGAAGCGCAGTGAGAAGGTGTCCCGTACCGGGTCCGATTTCGAGAACTCTCGAGTTTGGCGCGAGAAAGGCCGATACTAAGTTCGCTCGGTGTTTCGCTCTCTTTTGGTTGCGGCGTCCAGCGCTCCCACGCATTCCCGAGGTTGCCCATTGTTCGTCAAATTTGTCGTTCTGAAAATCAGGTTCGGGCTCAAGTTGACCATCGTCCAGACTCCAAACATCGCAGTAGGTACAGCGCTGCACCGAGCCGCAAGGTGTCTCGAGTCGCAGTTCGTAAGAACCTGTTACATCACAAATTTTGCAAGTTTCAATCATATCTAGCTTCGGGTGATTGCCAATTTATAACGCAAGTTTCGTATGTTCATTCTGTATGCATTCAATATTCATATAGTCGCAGTGAAGAGATTAATATTCGCGCAATACGTGGAAATCGGAAGTTCCCTCGGTGAATCTGAACACATTCCTAGCTTCGGGACACCAATTAGTTGATGCTATGGCCACAATTGATGTGTAAAGGGCACTGATGGCACCGCCTTCCCGCAGTATTAAGAAGGAGGCACTCTGGGTCGGAGCTACGCAGATTGCGATGGTTGCCATCTATGCGATTGGTTTCCGTTTTATTACGAGTTACTACTCACCCCATATTTTTGGCAAGTTTACCTTGTTGTCTGGTGTGCTGACGATCGCTGCTGGTTTGATGCTAAATCCGTTGTTTGCCATCGACGTACGTTTCTATCCGGACTACCGAGAGCGGGGACTAGTCAACTGGTTTCGGGCTCGCATCGCACGTCTGCTAGTGGGTGCTCTTGTGATATTGGCACTCGTATCGCTAGTCGCCAGCGCGATTTGGAGCCTGCTGGATGGCTGGGATCGAATGCTAGTCGGGGTCATACTTTTTCTTACTTTAGTTGCCCAGGTTGTCTTTACGCTTGATACAAATTCTCACAGTATTAATAGGAGGCAGGATAGGCTCGCTCTGATTCGAGTGCTTCGTGTTACGTCTTATCCGGCCATCGCAATCTTGTTGTCGACGGTATGGGACGCTTCTCTTTACGCGTTACTGGTCGCCGCCGCCTCAGCATATTGGGTACCATGGACGTTTTCGAAGTTGCTGGGGTGGCAGACCAGGAGCGGGGACAGTGGTGTCGCGCCAGACACGGAAGAGTCGGTTCTCAAGGAGGCGATG
>QIGM01000261.1 GCA_003230795.1 bacterium | reverse complement strand
GTCGACAGATTCTCGCCTTCTAAATATCCTAAAGTCTCTAAGCCACCGAGTGAGCGGGCAAGGAGCGCCGTTTGTTGCCCACCGAGTTGCTCTGACTGTCGCAATATGCGGCGGATTCGTTTAAGTAGCTTCTTTTCGTCTTTCGATAATTCGACCGGTATCTCAGCCTCGGCAAGCGCTCCGCCTCCCTCACCTAAACGAGTTTGGAACATCGCAAAAGTCTGTTTTCCTTCATCTGAGAGCGTAGCAGCCAGTGATTCACATTCCGCGTGGGCCTCTCTGGCCTTCTTTTTATCGACAAAGGACGCAAGGCTTCTCTCCACCGTATAATGTAAGCCGTCTACTGTGCGATATCTCAAGAGATTAAGGACTGTGCTCGGACCAGGGAAGTAAGACGAAACCAATGGCTCGGCAGGCTTCTTCGATAATTGCTGCAAGACGCGGGCGTCGCAAAATGGCGAAGGCGCGAGAATGCAAAATCCCACAGTATCCTTCCCTCTCCTTCCCGCGCGACCTGACATCTGTTGGAATTCACTGGAGGTGATGTTCACAAATCCTTCAGCACCTCTTCGTGAGTGAGCGGTTATCACAACACTTCGTGCAGGAAAATCGACGCCGGCAGCGACAGTGCCTGTTGCGACAAGGAGGCGCAGAGCACCAGCGGCCATTAACTCTTCAAGGAGCAGCCGCCATACGAGGAGTTGACCGGCGTGATGCGCGCCAACGCCTGTTGTCAGCAAACCGCTGTACTGCGGATGAGAAAGAATTAGCTCCTTATCCATGTCGTAACGAGCGATAATGGAATAAACGAGCTCTTTCATTTCTCGCTGACGAAGAGCGGGCAGGTGTAAGCGTTCAGTTCTTGAAGCTTTCTCTGCATCTATGTCGCATTGGTTTCGAGAACTGCGAAACACAATTGCGGGCAAGAGATTGTCCCTTTCAAGCTCCGTAAGGATAGTAGTGACGGATATAAAAATACCACTCATGAGTCGCCACCCTTTGGTGGGCGTTTCTTTCTCGAGGTTTGCTTTTGCGTGTTCTTTGGTCCTGAACCTCTTCGTGAAGAGCCGCCGGAGCCTCTTCTTCGTCCTCCGCGAGTATTTCTCGAGGAGCCTTGTTGGTAATACGAGGCTACCTCAGAAAAAAGACGGCCATTCGTGCCTTCAACGGGAAGAATACCGGCTCGTGGATGAATGAATCCGAGGCGAAGCTCAACGGGGCGATTCGTTTCCGTGATGATTCTTACTTCCTCTCCCCGTACTTGGGTAATCCACTCGGCGATTTCCTCTGGATTTGAAATCGAGGCGGACAGCATTAGCAGTGTCGAGGACTTTGGAGAGAGAATGATGCTTTCTTCCCAAACAGGCCCACGCTGGCCATCAGCCAGGTAGTGAAACTCGTCAAGTACGACTAAGGAGTAGTCTGCGCCGTAGTTGTAAAGGTCGTTTCTATAGATCTCTGTCGTGGCGACAACTATATCCGCATCGGTATCTATTTTTCTGTCACCCGTGAGAAGGCCAACTGAGAACTCAGGCTCGAAGAGGCGTTTAAGTTCGGTATACTTGGTGTTCGAAAGCGCTTTAAGCGGTGCGGTATAGACTGCGCGCTTTCCACTCTTAATTGCTCTTCGGATTCCCTCAATGGCGATAAACGTCTTTCCAGTTCCAGTTGGAGCAATTACCAGGGTATCGACTTCAGAATCTACAGATTCTATCGCAGAAAGTTGAAAGGCGTCGGCAGTGAAGGGAGCTTTTTCGGGGATACCAATCCCATCGAGAAGAGCCTTTCGCGCGTCTTTTATACGTTGCTTGTCGTTACTCACTTGTTCTGCTCGCGCTCTCAAAGTCGTACCGCGTAGCAAGGAACTTGGTGACTTTGGGGTCAACTCGAGAACTCAAGGCTTCAACCGGCTCGTCGCAAGCGATTCTCCCGTCGAATAAACCGATTATACGAGCAACACTTGGAAGCAGCCGGCGAATATCGTGGCTTACTAGCACAACTGTTGGTTGGTAGGTTTCGTGAAGGGATAAAATGAGATTCATGATTACACGAGCGGCTACTGGATCGAGCCCTCCGGTTGGGTCGTCCAATAATACTAAACTTGGGTTCGAGACTAAGGCTCTTGCTATTCCAACTCTGCGGCGCATTCCTCCGCTAAGCTGTCCGGGCAGCTTCTTATAGGCATCACTCAAACCAACTTTGCATAGGATGTCGTGGGCGCGAACCATCATGTCCTGATAGGAGAGGTTTTGGTTCGAGCGCAAAGGGAAGGCCACATTCTCGATGACGCTCATCGAATCAAACAGCGCGCCTTCCTGAAACAAAAAGCCAACCCCGCTATCGCCGACATTTGCGCTAGGTGCAGGACGCGTTACTCTCCCTGAATCAGGGTCAATCACGTCTCCGATAATTTTGAGCAACACGCTTTTGCCGGCACCGCTTGGTCCGATGAGACCAACAATCTCGCCTTCCTCAATTGAAAAGGAGAGGTTCTTTAAGACGCAAAGATCGCCGAACGACTTGGTGACACCCTCAACTCTAAGCATTATTAGTTCTCCATCTGTGAGAACTGAGATTCGCCGCTTGCTGCGGAAATCTTTCGCCGCTTGCTGCGGAAGTCTGAGGAGGGCGGTAGCGAGTCTCGCTTTTGCCATTAAGAAATTCACGCCATTCCTCCAGCGTAGAGATCATTTCTTCAGTAGTCTTGCAGGTGCAGATTGCTCTCCGTGCGGGGGTCGAGCCAGGAACTCTTCTTGTTACCTGGGTGGCAAATTGTTTCATTCTTCCTAATACCGCTTTCTCTGGCAGGTCTGCGGAAAGAAGCGAGAGATAGCGCAGGAGCACATCGATGGTTTTTGTTTCGCTTGGCACTTCAAAATGCGTACTTGAGCTTGCCGCTACAATTTCGCTAAATATCCAAGGATCCGACATTGCACCGCGTCCGATCATGACACCGGCAACGCCGCGTTCTAGGTATCGTTTTGCAGAAGCGGCGTCAACGACATCGCCGCTGCCAATGACCGGTATGCGCAGCTTCTCTGCTACATCGGCGACAATCCCCCAGTCCGCTTCACCTCGGTAGAGCGCTTGGCGCGTTCGTCCGTGGATGGTGAGCATATCGACTCCACTGGCCTCGGCCATGGTCGCGATCTCAAGTGCGTTTTTATTTTCCTCGTCCCAACCTGATCTGATTTTAAGTGTGAGCGGGATACTAATCGCAGTGCGTACGGCTTTTAGTATTTTCTCCAGATGCTCCGGCTGTCGCATTAGCTCGCAGCCACCGCCTTTCTTCACAACCTTTGGAACCGGGCATCCGCAATTAATATCGACAATGTTTGCACCTGACTCTTCGATCATTTGTGCGGCAAGCACCATTCGTTCAATCGGATTGCCGAAGACTTGAATGGAGATCGGGGCTTCTTCCTCTCGGAATCGCATCATTCGAAGGCTTCCTTCGTTTTGACGGGTCATTCCTTCGATCGAAATAAATTCTGTTACAACAAGGCCTACCGCACCGGGGTTCTCAAGCTTTATCAGTCGACGGAACCAGGAATTGGTCACTCCAGACATGGGAGCGAGGATGAGATTGTTTGGCAGGATTACATCCCCAATTTTTAGTGGTGAGAGAAACATGAAGCCTCTGATAATTCCGAGTAATAGATACAGGAATAAGAATTCCAAGGCAACCATTTACCCAAAAGATGCCTCCCCCTAAGGCTTAGTATGATTTGCCTGCTGCGGCTCTATGATCGTCCTGGGAGGCGTCTATTCTCGAGCAGAATCCAGGCAACGTCTGACTTCTGCCGCGAGCTCTTCGACAGCAAAGGGTTTTTGAATAAAGCCAAGTGCTCCGTCTCGTAAAACCGCTTTGGTACGCGCGTCATTTGAATACCCAGAAGCAATTAATACGCGTACAAGAGCGCTACGCTTAAGAAGCTCATAGAATAGCTCGTCTCCGGGCATCTCCGGCATGATCATGTCGAGTATGACGAGATTAACGTTTTCTTTATGCGTCTCAAAGAGAGTGATCGCCTCCGCTCCACTTTTCGCAGCGATGACTGTATAGCCTATTAGCTCTAAGCTTCGTTGTATAACGATTCGTACTGCTTCTTCGTCATCGACCACAAGTATCGTTTCGTTCCCAGAGGGGATTTCCTCTTCCTCTGTGTCTTCTTCGACAGTGGGCGTTTCGCCTACCGCTCCGATCTCATCGGGACAAACTGGCAATACGATATCGAAAGTGGTTCCTTTATTTTCCTCACTCTCAAGAAGTATGGCTCCACGATGTGCGGCAACTATGGAGAATACCGTTGCAAGTCCAAGCCCGGTGCC
>QIGM01000389.1 GCA_003230795.1 bacterium | reverse complement strand
CTTTCATGGATTCGTCAACTCGAGTGAGTATGTTGCCGATATCATTTTCTGAAAGAGCGAGTTCGAAGAATCGGGAAATAGACTCAAATGCCATTTGTGGGTTTTCTCGGATATCTTCATAGCGAACAATGAAATGTTCATCGGGAAAACGATGTGCTTGTTCGCACCATCCTTGAATCCACGGAATGTAGTGCTTAGCAACGACATCGAGAGAATCTGATAGGGCAACTTCTTTGTCCATTCCGCGATAGTCGATGTAGCCCGGCTCGCCTCTGCCCTTCGGGTTGGCGAGGAGATAGTAGTAGCGTGAAACCGCAACATCGGCAGGGTCTCTTACCATGACCAATGTGCGGTGGATGTTTGCTTCTGAAATAACGGCGAAGTTATTCGGGTGCGGATTGGTGTGAGTTTTGATGAAGGTGTGTGCATCTCGCGGGAAGTGAGAAAAGGCGGTTGCTGGCAAATCTTGTCGAATCTGAGTCTCAATATCACCGCCAAGGCGGCAGGGTACATAAGCAGGCACGTGGTACAAAAAGTTTTCAACCCACGTTGTGCCTGATTTAGGCAATCCCGCAATGAGAAGTATCGGGTGAGGGTATTTAAGATTTCGACGCTTCGCATCGCGAGTTTTTTTAAGGCACTCCAAACTATGCGCTGGTTGACGAAGCGCATGAAGCGCATGCTCGAGTCGGCGTGGGAGAATCTTCCTTAGAGCGTAGAAGCGCACAACTATTCTCCACTATTCACGGTGACTGGCGCTGTGTCCGCGTCGCATTCGTAGAAAGCATTTAAGAATTTCTCCATCGCATTACGTGGTCCCAGCGAGATTCTGAGGTATGGAGCGAGAAAGGGTAGTGAGAATCCTGCTGAGACAAGGATATCTCGCTTTGCAAGTTCGTTTTGCACAAAGACCGGGTCCTTGTTTGTGCGAATCAATATGAAGTTACCAGCGCTCGGGTGTAGATGGTAGCCAGTAGATTGAAGTTCGTCGCAAAGAAACTTTAAGCCATGATTAAGCGTATCGTGGTGTCGCTTGAGTATTTCAGGTCGGGCGAGAATGTACTTTGCGCATTCGATAGCGAAATTGTTTACATCAAAAATGGGCTGCGTTCTGCGCAGTAAGCCAGCGAAACGAGAATTCGTGGCCACGTAGCCGAGACGGAGCGCTGCGAGGCCGAACGCCTTAGAGAACGTCCTCGTTACGATGACGTTTGAATACGCTGGCGCATGAGGAGCGAAGCTCTCACCGGAGAAATCGATATACGCTTCGTCTATGAGAAGGATGCATTCATGAGTTGAGCAGTGGTCTGCCAGCTTTTTTAAGGCATCAACACTTAGAAGATCACCTGTTGGATTGTTCGGATTTACGACTATACAAAGCCGAGTGTCATCACTTATTTTGCTACAGAAGGTGTCAAGATCGAGCTTGAAATTATCGCTGTAGTCAAAAGATTCGAGCGAGGCTCCTACGATTTCTGCATACACTCGGTGCATCGCAAAGGTTGGGTTAGTGACAAGAACCTCATCTCCCTCGCCGATGAAGGTCTCAAAAAGCAGACGCGAAGCGCTGTCTGATCCATTGGTGAGGAGCAGTGAGGAGCTATTAACAGACATGCTTGATGCGAGCTGCTGATAGAGTTCGTGATATTCAGGATAAGTGTTGAAAAAGTTCGGATGCAGAAGGGCACGAATGTTCTCTAGGTCTTCTTCTGAAAGTGGGCAAATATTTTCGTTCATTTCGAGACGCAGCTTGTCACGCCTTGACTCTTCAGCAAGTGGGAATCGGTAAAGATCCTCGAGATTGCGTTTTGGGTGGATCATCCTTGTTTCCGTTTGCGTTCCTGCGAGTGAGAGGCCGGACGGTAGAGTTGAGAGATGCTCTCATCTCCTTTTCCGAGACGCTTTGATTCCGGCAAGTCAGCGAGTCGCATTTCTTTGCCTTGCTCGTCGCTTGCGTAGAGTGCATGAAGCAGACGGATAGTAGTCATTGCGTCTTCGTAGGAGACGAGGAATTCTCCCTCTCCGTGTAGTTCTTCGACCAAACTCTGGTAGAGCGCCTTGTGGCCATTTCCGTACGCATCATCGAAGACCTCGGAATACTCAGCACAGGCCTCTGGAGCTGGAGTGTATTCGGATAAGGTGTTCCCCGCGATTCCTGTAATAATCGCAGTGCCTTTTGTGCCGAGTAGGGACACGGAAGAGCCAAAGTCGTCAGGTCGCGCAGCAGTGCTGACCTCAATGCAGACAAGGCCGCCGGAGCGAAGTCTGCCGCTAGCTACCACTGCGTTCTCAGCGTCGATATTTACGTCGCTAGTGGTTAGCATCTGGGCTGAAACACGATCGACATCACCAGCGAGATAGCGCATGAGATCGATTGGGTGAATGCCCTGATTGGTGAGCGCGCCGCCATCATGCGAAAACGTTCCGCGCCAAGGGGCTTTGTCATAGTAGCGCTGTGGTCGGCACCAACGTAGTTGCACGGTGGCAATGGAGATATCTCCCAATTCGCCATCGGCAATACCCTGCTTTACTCGCTGCACCGATCGGTTAAAGCGATTTTGATATATAGGAAAAACTTTGCAGCCGGTTTCTTGTGAGAGGCGGAAGAGCTCACGCCCTTGACGGAGGCTCATCACCATCGGCTTTTCAATGCAAACATGCTTCCCGTAAACCTCAATCATCTCCTTCGCATGCTCATAGTGCATGCCGCTAGGAGTTGCAATGCTCACCACATCGATCTCTGGGTGCTTCTCCAGCATCTCATGATAATCGGTGTAGCAGGGAAGGGGTTTCTCCTCGGTCCACTGCTGTGCCGCATCTTTGTCGAGGTCGCAGAGCGCGACGAGTTCAGCACGAGCGCTGGTTGCAATAGCGCGAACATGGTGTCCTGCGATTCTTCCGCAGCCAATAAGTGCAATGCGTATCGTGCTCACTAGTTGTCCTCTCTCATTGTTAGTTAGAATATTGTTGGTTAGAATTGTTGGTTAGAATATTGTTGCTTAGAACGGCAAAAATAGTATCGCCATGGCCTGCCCCTTGAAGGCTTGCGCGGTAGTCATCGTTAAGTTGTTTGGAGAATACAGACTTATAGAACTCTTGGCCGCCTGGACGACCTTTCTGCATCCAGCGAAAATGGTTCGACAGGTCGTAGCGCTGATAGGTGGTTATTTCAGTCTTAAATCCAGACGCATCACAGAGTTGCGTAAGCGTCTCCGGGGAGTAGTAGAAATGATGAGCCGGTGTGAAGTAAAACGGAATGAACGCCGGGATGTCATAAAGTGAGAACAAGGCATCATTGATATTGGGCACGACCATGACGATGTTGCCCTTCGGCTTCGTAACTCTTCGCACTGCGTCGAGGAATCCACGAGGGTCTCCGATGTGTTCAAATACGAAAAAGAGGAAGACAACATCGAAGGAGTTTTCGGCACAGTCTTCGAGTGAGTTCATCATTGCCAGGCCACGCGATTCACAAAAGGAACTTAGCTGCGCATGCGACTCAAGTCCGCATACGCTATCTACGTGGGGTGCAATTGTGTCGAGGAAATACCCGGAAGCGCAACCGATCTCCAAACAGGTGTCGGAGGCGGAAATATAAGGCTTACTCCATTCCAAATACATCTTGGCATCAGGAATCTGTTTCTCGTAGAGCTCCTCAGGGGTGCAGCCTTTTTCGTTACTGAGAATTACCCCGTATTCCTCCTCGTAGAACTTTCGCTCTTCTTCGGGAGTCATTTTGGGGTGAAGGAATGCGAGAGAACACGAACTACAACGGTAGACGTTTCGGCCTTCTCCATAACGAAGTTCATTCGCAATGAGGTTAAAATCAGATTCTGATGAACAAACTTCGCAGATCAAATGGGTCACTACCTCTTCACTAGGCCCCTTTTGCTTAGGCATTTACTGTATTCTTCTTACCTTGCTCAAGGTAGCCGTGCTCACGAAGCCACCACTCGGCCTGAGGCACCTGCCATTCGTAGTCAACGTCGAGTCCTGCTTCGTTAAAAATCGGATAGATTTTTTGTCCCATCCATTTTTGTGGAAGCATGCCGTCGTCGAGGTTCTCAAGATTTGCTGGGCGAACAACGCTCAGGGCGACATCCGCGAACCAGGCGTCACCTTGACTATCGCGATCGCAATTAAGTGTGTTCGGGTCGCCAAAATTCTCGAGAGCAACAAACGGTTGCAAGAGTCCGTTGTTGTCAACTTTACGCGCGCGCAGTGGGCTCCACATATTGTATCTTGAAACAGTGACGGCAGAATCAAGTTCTGCGTTGCTGCGAAGGTTCTCTACGCCCAAAGCTATTTGCTCAGGCGAAACGGTAGGCGCATTGCAAAAGAGTAGCACCA
>QIGM01000217.1 GCA_003230795.1 bacterium | reverse complement strand
GGTTTTGCTGTGTTTTGATGACTATTCTCTTTGTCCCCTTTCGGGGGAAACGTTCAGGCGCCACGTAGGCTTCTCTGACCATTGCAAAGCAGCATTACGTACTTAGATGACTACTCATCTAAAAAGAAGAGCCTCCGTGGCGACTGAACGGACCCTCCGGTAGGAGACAAAGGGGATAGTCATCAAGACACGGGGAAAAGCGTTTAGCTTTTTCTCAATTGAAGGCTGTTGCCAGAGCAGGGGATTTTCTCAAATCAAAGAATCCCCACTACAGCGAAAGCCGTCGAGATTTCCTCTTCTAGATGACTATCTTCTTATCGCTCGCTTTAAGGTCGAATCTAGAGGAATCGCCGCTGTGCTCTCAGTATAATAAAGATAACCACTCGACTCTATGTCCCAGCGAATTTGCTGCCGACGACTTTTCGCGATCGCGTTAAACTCCGCCAAATAAATCGCTCCATCGTTGAGTCTGCAATTTAGCGATAACTTATCCGCGACAACTCCGGCGAAATTGAATCGGGTCAGAAGAGGCAAAGAGGCATAGCCCGGCAAGAGCGCAACTTGCATCTGCTCAACTTGCAGACGATCGCAAGCTGAAACACCTTGTCGAAATCGTAAGCGGATCAGCAAATCTGGCTTGAACGACTCCGCCGTCTCAATACGCGGATCGCTCTTGAGAGCAGCGACTTGTTTTAACGTCATCTCCGAACGGTAGAAGAAAAAATAGCCATGATAGTCTTTAGGATTATAGAGAACCACAGCGCCGCGAAGTATCTCGTTCACCGCGCCGACTTGCACAACCCCGGCTGTTTTTGAGCGAAACCCGTTCGATGGACCAGTTCGAGTCGCTGTTCCACCCGTATAGGCAGGCCTTTTTTCAATCCGCTCTTCTTTTCGCTCTCCTGAACTAGAAAGACTTAGAAAGGTCGCTGTCAGCAGTATCACGCTGAAAACTCTAACGATTGAAACTGATTCAGTCTTAATCACTACCGTTCCGGAGACAAGATCATGGAGAGCTTGTTTATGGGATGTAAAGGCCGCGAGAAAAAACCCTAGGCTGCCCGTAGCGTAGGATAGTAATTTCGCTAAGTGTCTCGAACTCGCTTCGAAAAAGGTGAGCGTGTTACCGTCGATGTCGCATACTCTAATCCCGAGCAAAATTTTCCCAGGCGAACCTCCTCGCTCACTAGATTCAAAAAACGCGTAGTAGACTAAGCCAAGAACGAATTGGGAAAAAATAAAATACAATACTGTGAAGGTACTCGCGGTAAGAAGTCCAATAATAATTAGCGTTGAGCCTAAGGCACGTCCGAGCGTATAGCCCATCTCCGTTCCAAACGCAGTGACACTCTCATTGATCTCTCCAATCGGAAGCAGCAGACAAATGAATTTTAGCAGCAATACCAGCAGGGCGGAATCTAGCGCGAACGCCAAGGCGCGCAACCAAAAGCCTGCGTATCCCTCGAACTCAACAGGCTCGACCACTTCGCTCAGAGAACTACGCGAGGGATTTTGTCTCGACTCGACGCCTGAAACACCCATCGCAGTTTGAGACATGGCATTACGTAGAGAGGAACCGCGCCCGGCAGTTCCACGCGAATCGGAGCTCGCCTCTAAGGGAAGCTCTGGCTCCCTTAGAGCATCCTCCGCATCCTCTATGTCTTTTAGCTTCTGACATTCCTCGCATAGCTTAACGTCAGTACCAACACTTGTTCCGCAGCTCGGGCAGAGCATAAACCACCATTTTAAAGATTCATTCGACTTAATTAGAGGCAAACGAGAACGCAAAAGATGCTTCCCTCAAGGGGACTGTTTTTCAACAGTCCCTAAGATGAAAAATACTAAGCACCCCAGCTTCTTACCAGCATTAAAAGAGATCCGAAGCTAGGTAGATCAAACAAAACTACGGTTTTTTGGTAGGTAAATCGGATCCTTAACTGTCTGAGGCGCCCTCCGGACTCTAAGTGAGCACAACAGGAGTAGGACAAATACGGCTCATTGGCTGCCGCTCAACGCAAGGACTCGGTTCACATCATGCCTCACCAAATCTCTACCCTTCTACGCCAGACAGGTATTGGCGGACAAAGTTTATCCACGCTTGGTTTAGCGCTTGGATTAGTTTGCGGAATATTAAACGCGCCCATGGCGTTTGCAGAAGAGAGTGTCGCAGAGTTTAGCTCAGGCCCTCTGAGCTTCTCGCTCAGCCAAGACCAGGGTGATTATCAGCTCTTAGTCGGAACCGGCGGACAGATCCCTAACCACCGGGGTGCGCTAAACGCAAAAGTCTTCTCACTTAAGAATCCTGCGCGCTTAATCATCGACTTACCATTTGTCGTAGATTTAACTAAGGACGAAGTTAAGGTGAACGACCAAATCGTTAAAGGTGTGCGTTTCGGAACGCATCCGGGGAAAACTAGAGTCGTACTTGACCTAAACGAAAAGAACGCTCCACGTCACAGCGTGCGAGAAGACCCAGCCGGCGACGCCCTTGCTATACGCTTCTGGTTTCCTAGCAAGACTTCAGAGCCAGAGGAATCATTCGTTGCAAATATCGATAAAGCGCTTGAGGGAATCCAGCAAGACAGCCTGAACAAGCAAACGCCGGCTTCAACGACGAAAAGTGCTACGCTTAGGCGAAAAAATGTGCGCTCTCAACGAGCTTCGGCTAAGCCTCAGGTAACAAAGGTTAGGCCAAAATCTCGAGTAGCAGCAACCCCGAAACGAACCAACAAGAAAACGACGGCATCGTACTCCCGTGCGAAATTAAACTCACCAATACGGCACCTTGGCGTTTCATCGCGACAGGTAGCAGGTGGAGTTGTAATTCGACTTCGACTTCCAGGCAGTCAGCAGAGTGTTCCTCATTCTACTTCTGAAAAGAGTATCCTCAGCTCTATCGCGTATACACATGGAGAGGATGGGCGCCTGAGCGCTATACGAATAGAGGTTTCAAACTTACAGAATTATCTTCTGGAAAATGTCGGTAAAGAAGAATACGCTCTGCGTCTTTTCGGCACTGCGGAATCGAAAACTGCGGATCTCAAAGCTCTTTGTGCGCCGGAAGAATCAGTGAATCTGCAAGCTATCATACCAAAGGCTCGTCCAAACGGCACCGTTCTTGACATCTATGTTGAGCAAGGAACTAGGCTGAGGGCGAAGCGAACTCACTACGGCCTCCAGTTACAGGCCTACTAGAATGTTCGACCATCGCAAGAAGTAGACACTACTCGGCGGTTATACTTCCTTCGTAATTCTCTAAGACCTCACTCTTCGTTTCCGTATCTTCAAGACGAGGGCTTTGCTCTGTTGGTGCAGCTTCAAGCACCTCATCCCTAGTTGCTACGGGCTCCTCAACTTGTTTCAGCTCTTGTTTAGCGCTCGGCTTCTGCATGGACTTTTGAAAATTCCGCTCACGTTCCTGTAGCTGATGCTCCTTGCGCTGCACATCGCCGAAGCGACGACGAATCTCGTCGCGCTGCTCAGCTTCGCGTTGTAATTGCCTCTCGAAATCAGTTCGTTCCTGCTTCTTCCGCTCCGCGCGATACTCGGTCTCTTTGGAAGTAAAAAGGCCATCTACGGCATTGCCGAGTGACTCGAATACTCCAGCCTCTTCCATTCCTGCTTCATCAGCCGCGAAAGCCAAAGCGGCGCTGCCAAGGAGCAAACTCATGAAAATACAAGAGAAAGAAAAACAAGATGTACAGCTCATAAATTCACCAAAAGTATACAAATGAAGCGCCACTCAAAGACCACGCTCGAAACATCTAAGACAGAAAAAGATGAATATTTACCCTCTTCAAGCGTCTTAGAAAGCCCCCTTTAGTTTGCTATTCCCACACACAGACCGCGGAAATGCAAGGTTTTTAACATATTAGCTCATAACAAGGGGTAGGTATGGTTAACGGTTTATCAAAAAATTCAGTCTTACGTTTACGTAAGACGTCGCAGCTAGCGCTTGCATTCTTTTCTGCCTGCGTATTTATAGCCTGCGGTTCCTCTGATGAGAACGTATCGCTTGGCGCAGATTCAAGCGTTGAGAGTTCGCGTGGAACAGAGTCAGTGCAAAGTGTGCTCTCGCCTGGCCTCCCGAATTCATCTTCAACGAGCAATCCGAGCTCCAATGCTGAAGGAGACTCCTTCCTCTCACTTGGCATCGCTTCACCTGAAACTTCCGGTAACAGCACAAGTGGTAACAGCACAAGTGATAACAGCACAAGTGCTGCGCCTGCTTGCCCTACCCTAGTTCCTGGCGCACCGCTTGGCATCTCCTGCCTGCACTGCGCGGCCCCCGGAGCAAGAGCCCAAGCACAGGTTCTCGCTGAAGTGATGGCCTCAAGCTGTCGAGAGAAT
>QIGM01000233.1 GCA_003230795.1 bacterium | reverse complement strand
CTGCTCCTGTAGAATCGATCTCTTCCCAGATATTCACCTTATCGCTGATCAAGACGGGAGTTCCGCAAGAGAGAGCCTCGACGACGGCAATACCAAAGTTTTCCTGATGCGAGGGTAGGCAGAAAACTTCAGCGCTCTTCAGCGCTCCCCATTTCATTCGCCCCTCTAGTGAGTCTACCCACGAGATTCGTGAGCTTACTCCAAGACGTTCGGCTTGATTGTCGAGTGCCTCTTTTACGTTTGCTTGATAAGGGCCGGCGACTACGAGGTGTAAGTTCGGGTCTCTCTGACTTACTTCTGCAAATGAATGAATAAGGAGGTCACAACCTTTTTTCGGATGAACACGCCCAAGAAATAGTACAAGCCTTTTCTGTTTTAGCTCAGAGAAGGCGTCCAGAAACTCCTTCGAACACTCTGCGAGATCCTCCTGCGGTGAATCAGTGCCGTATTGAACCACGCGTTCGGTGCATCGATATGGGCTAAAGCTCTGCGACGCAAGGCGCCGTTCTTCTTTGCTAGTGAAAAACACAGCGTTTGCATCTCGAAGGACTCTATACTCACAAGCGAGCCAGAGAGCGTATTTTTGAAGATGTTTAAGCGGATATGCCCTCTTAAACCAAGGGTCAAGCATGCCATGAGCGAATACGAAGTACGGGACCTTTGATTTACTCGATGCGGCATGTGCGAGATGTGTCGTGTGGCGCCAAAGACCTCGAACAAGCATTGCGTCAAAGCGAGTTGCGTTCAAATCAAGCCATCGTGAGGCTTGAGGCGCAAATTGATATACGGAAAATCCCGGTCCCAATGGATGAATAGGAAAAGGGAAGTTCTCGAGATATTCAGCATCGGGGTGGTCTAGCGTGAGAACTTCAGTGCTATGACCGAGTGCTACCAACTCTTCCGAGACGCGCTTAAGCGACTCTACGGGTCCACCGTGGCGAGGATCAACTGACGCTATTAACTGAAGTAGTTTCATTCGGTCGCCAATTTTTTCGTTTTCAACACCGAAGAATTCGCGCTTACATCCTTTGACTCCGGATGTTTTCGTTCCATCGAATTAATCGAGCGAATACGGAATAAGACTCCAATAAAAATCCAGTAGTACATATTCAGCGGATCAAAATCCATCCGAAAGGACTTGAAATTACTTACAGCCATAATGATCACAAGTCCTGCGATAGAAGCGGTGACCGCTTTAAGCTCTTTGCTACGAGTTCTTGCGTTTACTCGAAGTGCTTGTGCGATTAAGGTTATTTGCCAAATCAAGAACGATATCAGTCCGAAGAGTCCAAGCTCGACCATTGCTTTTCCGTAGTAACTCTCAATTCCGACCAGTTTTTTGCGAGCGAAGTCATCAGCCGTAAACGCATACCTTGCTGCAATGGTATTCATACCCGTTCCCATGCCTAAGGGAGCCAGATCGTAAGCCTTCACCATCTCATTCACAACCAGTTCTCGGTGATAATGGCCGAGCAGCGTTTGGATGTTCTTTGCAAGTTTGACCGTATCGACACCAACCGCGTAACTCAGCGTAAACCAGGCAAATACTATTACGGCTAACACCTTTACGATTCCACGAAAGCCGAACTGTAAACTGTAAACAGTCCCAAGGAGTAGAGGGACGAAGAAAAAGGCTCCTCTAGCACCACTGAAGAGATAAGCGACAATCGCTACTGCGAAAGAGATCTTTGCGAATCGACGCCATTTTTTTGAAGGGTCGAGATACGCCAACATATGCGCCATAAGAATTGCAGCCCAAAGATAGGTGCTGTACTGAGCTGAAAAGGAAAACGTCGAGGGTATGCGAAAGAGGGTAATACCGAAGTCGAAGCGTGCGAACCCTTGGGTAGCTGCTGAAGCTGAGGCCCCGTAGAACATCCGCATTGTCTCCCGGTATCCAATGCTAGAGCAGAGTATCCACTGTAGAAGTCCAATGCTCATCGGAATCCAACTCATGACTACAGCCGGTCTTAGTAGCTCGCACAATCGCTCACGTGAGTTTACGAAATTATAAGCCACAAGCATTAGGGGTATATAGAACAGCCACACTTTTGCTCCAATTAGAGACACGAGCAGTGAAGAAGCGTTTGGGTTGAACATCTGCACCAGCACTAGAAAGACGTGCAGCCAGATCATTCCAGCAAAGGCGCGAGGAATTCCGCGAGGAGATTCTCGTTCGCGAATGAACCAAAAGAAGCCGATGTACATTGGTGCGATAAAGGCAAAGTCTTTAAAGAGCACCGCCAAGGGGGAGTAACCGGTAAGCACGATAGCGACTCCGGAGATTGGAATATAGGCGAGTAGAAGAAAGAGCCCATACTGCCATCGCCGTAGGATTATAAGTGTGACCGGAAGGTAGCTTGCTACGCCAAGTAGTAGCGTCTTTATAATCATAAGTTGCTTGTGGCTCTTTGGAAGTGGACTCTGCTTGAAATGAGCCCTAGACCTCGAATAGAACTGCAAAGTAAGAAGCTTTTTGCCCTAGAGCTAGAAAAAGCCTCATTTCGTTTATATCGCTAATTGCCTGATAATAAAAGACTTTTTGCGTTGGGCGATTTTAATTAGGCCTTAACTGTTTGTCTGGCTGGCGAGATCAAATATTCGCTAATGATTTGTCTGTAAGTGGTCGATTTTCTTTATAGTCTTGAAAAATACGCGCTCTCAAAAAGGGCAAAAGGATAGTTGTGAAATCCAAGAGACAAAGAAAATCGAGAGGAAAACTTTTGTTGCGATCGCTTCGTCGCACGATACGTGTGCACGCGACGAGCACTGTTCTTACCTGTACGATTTTAACTGCCTTGATATTTTCTGGAATTACGCTTTCTGTCGTAGAGCAGCATCGCTCCTCTGTTGAAGTAAGGCGACTTTTTGCCCTCTTCGACGGATACGGGGAACATCTCCTATCGCTTGAGCGCTTTCATAGAATGTCCACCCGTCTAATCGTCGCTACGGGGAATGAGAAATGGATTGCTGAGCAGGAGAGTCTCGCTGTCAAACTCAATTCGATTCTTGCAGGTCTCAAACGAAATGTTCCAGATTTAGAAGAGCGCTCAGCCTGGCAAGAGTTCGAACAGATACGCAAAGAGAGTTTCGCTACTGAACACGAAATTGTCGAACTCGTGCGTCAGGGAGAGCTGGAGCAAGCAGGTCAGCTGCTTTTCGATGATAAGTACAGAAGAATTCGATTTCGCTACCAGACAGCGGTTGAGCGCTTGATTGGAGATGTGCAGAATCACTTGGTCTCTCAGCACTCCTTTGTTATCGATAGCAAAAATCAATTCCTTTTTCTGAGTGCTATTATCGTAGCCTGTATTTGTTTGATGTGGGGATTAGTATTGTACTGCTTTACAACTCATCGTCGCGATCAAACAGTTGTTGGGGAAGATCTGGACGCAGCACGTGCGCTATTGGCAAGAGCCGGCTCGGCCAAAGCGAAGTTCCTGTCACACCTTAGTCACCAGATTAGAACCCCACTGAACGGGATTCTCGGAAACGCTAATCTAATGGCCGAAGGGTCGCTTTCTGTTGAGCAATTGAGTTGTCTTGAGAACTTGAAAACCTGCGCAGATGAATTATTGAATTTTGTCAAAGATAGCGGAGACTATAGCAAAATAGAGAGGGGGAACTTAGAGCTAAATGTCGAGGCCTTCGATCTTTACGAAGCTCTTAATGTAATTCTCAAACTTCATGGCTACCGAGCTGAACGACTCGGATATGGCATAGAATTGCAGTTCGATAAAAAAATTCCACGTGTCGTGATGGGTGATAAGCGTCGAGTTCAACAGATTGTCGCAAATCTCTTAGAGAACGTTATACTTGCAAACAATGAAGCCGGCTCCATATTGATTCGAGTTGAGCCGGTGAACCAAAATCATCAGGACCTCAAACTTCGTCTTGTTATTTCAAACAGCGACGAAAAGAGCGTAGGTAAAGCGAATGACACGATAGGTCAATATAAGACTTCTCCTGTCGTAACTGCGTTTGATTCTTTTGAGGACGAAAGTATTGTCCTTAGTGTTACCGCAGGGCTAATTAGCTTGATGGGCGGCGAGTTGTCGCTCAAAGCATCAGGCTCCTTGCAAAATATGTTCGACTTCACACTGAGCTTTAGACAAGTCAGTTCTGGTGCTGAAGCGGTGACGTCTAAGGATGTTGATAGCCTTTTACCTTCGCGTCTCTCAATTCTTCTTGTCGAAGACGACCGCGTGAATAGACACTTGGCGTGTCGTTGGCTTGAGCAGGAAGGTCATCAAGTCACGGTTGCGACGAATGGAGTGGAGGCTGTTAAGATTGGCCGCCGGGAAAACTTCGACATCATCTTAATGGATATTCAGATGCCAAAGATGAATGGACTCGATGCTGCGACCGCAATTCGAGAAATGGAAACCCTCTCGTATACGCCGATTGTAG
>QIGM01000311.1 GCA_003230795.1 bacterium | reverse complement strand
GTGTCTCTCCCAAAACTGGAGGAGAGAATTCTAGAATTTTGGCGAGAGAAAAATATTTTTCTTAAGTCTATGGATCCTGCTGCGCCCCATTCTTTAAAGAGTGGGACCGCTTCAGAGGAGGAAGCCAAGACTCGACCTTCGTATGTTTTTTACGACGGGCCTCCATTTGCGACGGGTCTTCCGCATTATGGTCACTTGCTTGCCGGATCAATTAAAGACGTTGTTGGTCGTTTTTTTACGATGAAGGGCTACCATGTCGATCGCCGCTTCGGCTGGGATTGCCACGGGGTGCCGGTAGAGTTCGAGATTCAAAAAAAGTTAGAACTCTACGGTGGTAAAGCAGTTCGAGATTTCGGAATCGAGAAGTTTAACGATGAATGTCGTAAGATTGTTCTGCGATACACCAAGGAGTGGGAAGAGTTTGTCATTCGTTCGGGGCGATGGGTTGATTTCGAGCGGCAGTACCGCACGATGGATCCAGAGTTTATGGAGTCCGTCTGGTGGGTCCTTAAAAGTCTTTGGGATAGAGGTCTTGTGTATGAAGGCTTCAAGTGTGTGGCGTACTCCACCGGAATCAACACCCCGTTAAGTAACTTCGAAGCAAATCTTAATTATAAGACAGTTCAAGATCCAGCGATATCAGTTCGCGCTGAATTCTTTGATGCGGTTAAGGGTCGCATTGAATTGCCCTCACAAGCCACGCTTCCCGTGAATGCCTATATCTGGACCACGACACCGTGGACCTTACCAAGCAACATGGCCTTGGCTGTAAACGAGAGCGTTGTTTATGTTGCCGTTCATGTTCCAGGAAAAGAGTACGCGGTTCTCGCTAAGTCTTTGGCGGAAAAGTTTTTCCCAGAACTTGAAGCTTCAGGCGATGCTGATAGCAAGGTCGAGATTGTCTCAGAGTTCCCAGGGAGTAGGCTGCTTGACCTAGAGTACAAGCCCTTCTTTCCTTACTTTGAAAGCGAGAGAGCTAAAAATGCCTTCCGCGTTTACGGAGGTGACTTTGTTTCCGAAGAGGCCGGAACTGGTATTGTTCACATGGCGTCCTTTGGAGAGGACGATCTTAAAGTATTTCAGACGAACGATATTACCATCGTTGATCCCGTTGATGAGGACGGAAAGTTTCTTCCCTCGGTTTCAGATTTCGAAGGAATGTTTATTAAGGATGCGGATCCTAAAATCATCGCCGCTCTGAAAGAGAAGAACCTACTTGTTCAACATCAGACGATAGAACACTCCTATCCCTTTTGTTGGCGCACCGACACGCCACTAATCTATAAGTCCGTATCGTCATGGTTTGTGCGCGTGGAGCAAATTCAAGATTTGCTGCAGCACGCAAATTCCCAAGTGAACTGGGTTCCCGGACATATTAAAGAAGGTAGATTCGGAAAGTGGCTTGAGGGCGCTCGTGATTGGGCGATTTCAAGAAATCGCTTCTGGGGAACGCCAATTCCAGTTTGGCGTTGTCAGTCTGAGTCTTGTGAGGCGGTGCGTTGTATTGGTTCGGTTGAAGAACTTGAGACGCTTTGTGGTGAGACGGTAACAGATATTCATAGCCACAGTATCGATCATCTAGAGTTTGACTGTAGTGAATGCGGCTCGAAGATGAAGCGCATTTCTGAAGTGCTTGATTGCTGGTTCGAGAGTGGGGCGATGCCTTACGCACAAGCGCATTATCCGTTTGAGAATAAAGAAGAATTTGATCAAAACTTCCCTGCCGACTTTATCGCAGAAGGTCTCGACCAAACTCGTGGTTGGTTCTATACTCTCCTCGCTTTATCAACAGCGCTTTTTGGTCGACCCGCGTTTAAGAACGTAATTGTAAACGGAATCGTCCTCGCTGAAGACGGACGAAAGATGTCGAAGTCTTTGCAGAATTATCCGCCGGTAGACGGTGTGATGAACGAATACGGAGCAGACGCACTTCGAGTGTATTTACTGTCCTCTGCTGCGACTCGTGGGGAAGAGCTGCGATTTAGCGAAGAAGCAGTCAAGCAAGTTGTTCGTCAAACCTTGCTGCCCCTTTGGAACTCTTACAATTTTCTCGTCACCTATGCCTTGGTTGATTCGTGGACGCCAAAGAATGCGCCGCAAACCCCATCAACAAATGTTCTCGACCGATGGATTCTTTCTAAGGTTGGCTCGCTTGTTGAAGGAGTTGATGCCGCACTTTCTTCGTATCGCCTCTATTCGGCGTCTCAGCCTATTCTCGATTTCGTTGACCAATTAACTAATTGGTATATTCGACTTAACCGACGACGTTTCTGGGCGGGCGACTCTCCTGAGGAACTAGAAGATAAGGCGCACGCCTATGCCACGCTGCATCAGGCACTACTAACTTTTGTTCGAGTGCTCGCACCAATCGCTCCTTTTATTAGTGAAGAGATTTTTCAAAACCTCAGTCGTGACGTTGAAGGCATTACAGCGGAAAGCGTGCATCTGGCACCTTTCCCAAGCACTGATGAGTTGCAAGGCTTAGAAGTTGACCGTGACCTTGAGCTAAGCATGGAGCTTTTCGAAGAGGTGATATTGCTCGGTCGAGGAGTTCGTAATGAGCATGGACTGAAAGTCCGTCAACCCTTGGCGAAGCTTACCGTGGTCTATCCCGCTGCCGAGGCGCTTGAGCGCTTAAAGGTGGTCGACGGATATATCCGCGACGAACTGAACGTGAAAGAAGTCGTGTATACTTCCGAAGAGGAAGAGGTCGTCTCTCTCAGCGCGAAGCTTAATACGAAGCGACTAGGAAAAACGCTCGGTCCGAAACTTGGCCGTGACGGAATGCGCGACTTGCAAAAGCATATCGCAACGCTGAAAACGGACGAGATTAGACGTATCGAGAATGGCGGAACCTTTGAGCTTCAGGGTATGAATTTTGGGCATGACGATTTGCTGATTATTCGGAGCCCTAAACTGGGCCCTAAACTGGGCACTGATGCTGCCGCTTCAAGTGGTCAAATCACTATCGTGCTCGATACGACTTTGACCCAAGAGCTTCGCCTTGAAGGTGCTGCGAGAGATTTTGTCAACAGAGTGCAGCGTCTCAGGAAAGAATCTGGTTTTGATGTATCAGATCGTATTTCGATTCGTTACATGACGGCATGTCCGAAACTGCTTACAGCCTTGGTGGAGAATCGAGATTACGTGATGCAAGAAACCTTAGCTATCGAACTGGTTCAAATCAGTGATGAAGATGAGTTTCAAGGAAGCACCACACAGTTACCTTCGGCGCAGGAGATAGACGGTAAGACAGTAATCATCTCTCTTACGCGAACCCAAGGGTAGGGAGTCTGAAAATGAACCATACAAGAAACGGGCTGATATTTTTTGTTATTCTCGTCGCTGACCTTTGGACGAAGCATCTCGCGCAATCGAGCTTCACTGAAGGCGAGATACTGGAAGTGATACCAGATATCTTTAATCTGACTCTTGTCTACAATCCTGGCGCGGCCTTTGGTCTATTCTCAAATCTTCCAGATTTTTGGAGACGATTCGTGCTGCTAGTCGTGTCATCCCTCGCGCTTGTGGTGGTGTTTCGTTTCATGTTCAAGGAGGCCAAGGACGATTCTTGGTCACAAGTCGCCTTGGCAGGCATTCTTGCCGGCGCGATTGGTAACATCGCTGATCGAATTCGATTTGATGCGGTGGTCGATTTTCTCGACTTTTATTGGGGTGATTACCACTGGCCTGCGTTTAACGTCGCTGATTCGGCTATCTGCGTCGGCGTTTGCGTGCTCGTTGTTCGCATTCTATTTGCTCCTAAGCTAGACGAACAAGCCGACGGCTCCTAAGCTAAGTCTCTATAATTAAACAACTATTCCTTAGTCACCCTTGCTCGCCGCTCAGGTGATGAATCTGCGTGATCTCGGGGGGCACATTGGGGGCTAAACTCTTCATAACTCCCTTAGATGGCAGAGATCGCTAAATCTCTGAAATCCAATAGTTAAATGGCAGTGCAAGCTGAATGTGGAGAGCAGGAAAAATGAAAGCAGTTCGAATAGTGGGGATATTTTTGCTCATGTTTTGCTTATCTGCCTGCGCGCAACAAATGAGCAAGGCCGGCAAGGGGGCTCTTTTGGGAGCCGCCTCTGGAGCCGGGGCCGGAGCTATTCTCGGTAGCCAAATCGGCGAAGCTGGTATTGGAGCCGCCGTAGGTGGTGGAATTGGCTTGGTCGCAGGTGCTGTAATCGGTAATTCCTTAGATTCTCAGGACATTGAACGCGTTCGACTCGAAGAGCAGCAGCAGCGTCAGCAGGCTGAGCTAGCGCGTCAAGCGAGAGAAATTGAGGATATGCGACGGCAGCAGCGTTACGACGATCTCTACCGACGCCATCAGTAAAATCCCCTAAAACTTACCTACCTAATTTCACGCGAATTGCGAGTCACTCGCTCTTTTGACTATCGCAACAC
>QIGM01000318.1 GCA_003230795.1 bacterium | reverse complement strand
GGTGAGTTCGCTTTTCTCAAGACCAGCCTTTGAGTTGTATTGGTCGAAAGAATTACTTTCTTACATGTTCGAGAAAAATCCCCAAAAGTTTCTTACTAATCTGCGGCGAGTGTCTTTCGAACTGAGCAGCTTGGCTACTGAAGCAAATGCTTGGTATATAAAGTAATTGCCCGATAAGCCTTCTTATCGGGCGTTGGGAAAGTTTAGTAGTATTAGTTACTTACTGGGCATCATGTCGATATTGTTCAAATAGTTTGCATTCTCAATGGCCCAAGCATGCCGCTAATTGTCGCAGCAAATTGATAGTCTTAAGGGTTTAGGGTATTATCCGTCTTTCAGTTCCTTATCATCTATTGCGTCTGAGTAGATCGCTAAAACATGAGGCCTAGACGAGCTAGTAACGACTCAGCTTGCCTAGGCTACGTGTCTAGAAAGAAGATGGTTTTTCCGTACTACGTCCCTCTACTGCTTTTTGGAGTTTCGAATGAACAATGGATTTATGGAGCAAGAATGGCACATCCCCCTGTTGGTTCTAAAGCCAATCTACCTAAGCTTTGCCTTTTTTGGATGGGCCTACGAGAAGAGCGATGAACTGGTGCTGTCTATTCGTTGGCGAGTTGGTGAGTTCGATGAATGGGCTAGATCGCAAGATGAAAAACGTTCGATAAGGAGTCTGGAGCGAAAGATTTCCTGGAACTGGCGCTGTCACCTAGCCTGTATCGAGAATCCCCTTTTAAGTGAAGACTATAAAGAAAGCGCCGAAAGAGGAGAAGCGAGACTGCGAAGGTTACTCGAATTGTATTCAGACTCAGACTCAGACTACTGATCTATTGCCCCTTTCTCTCTCCGAAGCACGAAGCAGCGCTCTAGAAAGAACCTAGGTTTCAAACAAGGTTTCTTTCTAGGCCGCTGCCTAAAATTATTATCCCTTTATTCTTAGGCGATTACCGAAGTTGCGAAACTATTTCTAAAATACCCGATTAACGGTTCCCCGATTAACGGTTCCCCGATTAACGGTTCCCGATTAACGGTTCCCCCGATTAACGGTTCCAGGTGCCTTTTCAAATCCCTTCGATTATTTAGCTCACCAACAATAGTTTTAAAATCCGTGATTTATTCAAGCGTGGAAAGGGACTTAGGAATAAGTCTTGAGGAGAAACTAATCCGGCAAACTTGCGATTATAGATTTCAAACGGTGCGTTTTGCACATTAGAAATCTCACAAAAGGAGCTTCACGCGATGTTTTCCTCAGATCAAATCACCACTGCAACTAACATCATCAAACACTTCAACCGTTGGTCAAAGGAACTTCAAAAAAATCCACAAGCACTACTAATCACCCAAAAATCTAGAGACGCCCTGGTGTTAGTAAACGCTAGAATTTACGAAAGCCTTCTTGAGAGTCACTATCACAACGCGATAAGAAGAGGAGAGAACTCACTACTTCTAGATTAATGCACCAGATTTAAAATCGCTTAAATCTTCGTCGACTTTGAAAAAGAACCTGGATCCCTTATTGGGGATCCCTTATTGGGGTCATCCGGCTAGCTTTTTATTATAAACCGTAGCATCTTGTGCTATAGTGGGTGCATGGTTAAGAATATCAAAATAGATAAAGACATATTAGGCGGAACGCCTGTGTTTCCTGGAACTCGCGTACCAGTTACAGCGCTATTTGATTATCTAGAAGATGGAGATTCCATTGATGAGTTTCTTCTCGATTTTCCATCAGTTACGCGTAAACAAGCTATTGCTTTACTAGCAGATGTTCGAAAAGAAATGATGAAAATACTGTTGGACGAGTGCGTCCCTATTCATTCGCTTTGCCGAATTACTTGGCACTCATCAAGTAGATCACGTAACAGCCACTGGTTGGTCTGGTACTAAAAATGGGGTTTTACTTAGACGTGCGGCAGAAAGCTATGGCGTTCTTGTCAGTGTTGATTACACTCTGCCATCACAACTTCAGTCAGAAACCCTACCCATTCCAGTTGTATTGCTCCACGGAGTATCGAACAAATTCAAACACATTAAACAGCTCGCCCCTGAGTTACTGGAGCTGCTAGGAACTAACCTTGAAAGCAGGTCCTACCGTCTAGGTTTATAACATACTGGTAGGTACTATTGACGTAATGTAAGCGTCCGACCATCCCCATCCTTCCGTAAGGCTCGTCTCTGAGCTAAATCTCCTCCTATGAAAACAGAGGAGTCTTTGATGAAAGCGAACAACTGGAAAAGTATTCTCGGTGATTTATCTTGTGTACACCTTCACAACCATCTCTTTTGGCCGACCCTGGAGTTTGGCTATGTTCTTGGGAAACAGAAATTCCGCCCAATTCTAGGGGGAATTATTCAAGTTCACTAGATAAGAATACTGCCACAGATGTGTTTGCGATGTGTACTTGAGTGATGTTAGGAATCTTTTTGGCGACAACCCTAAATACGGAAGATCTAGAATATGGTTCGATTATACGTCACTTTCTTATCGATATTTTGCCTAATTTGCTCAGGAACTGCTTTCGCTGATCGCGGTAACGTTGTTCCTGGTGATTATGACGCGGATGGTCGAACAGATATCGTAATCACTCGCGCAGTGAACAATACCTGGCAGTGGTACTTTCGTCTTGCAACAGGCGTTGAAATTGGGCCGGTTCCTTTCGGTCTCGCACCGGAGGGCAATGCGGACATGCTCCTTTCGGGAGATTTTGACGGAGACAAAGATTTTGACCTTAACGTCATCCGGGTAATCTCAGGATTCCTTAATTGGTTCTCACTTAGAAATGACGGTGCTGCCGACCAAGTGGTTTGGGGTCTCGAAGGCGATACTCCTGTAACTGGTTTCTTTGGCGGTTCTGGTGAAAACGACCGAGTCGCAGTTCGAGACACTGGCGCAGCTCTTGTCTGGTATATAGAGAACATTGCGCCGGCTGGAATCTCTTGGGGATTACCGGGAGATACGCCGTTTGCAGCAGACCTCACCGGAGATGGAGTTGATGAATTGATTGTCGCTCGAAGTGACGCGAACGGCATCACTTGGTTCGGGCGAAATCTTAGCGGAAGCTTTACTAGTCAATTCTCTTTCGGCCTAGGCGAAGACACTCTTCTACCACCATCTGATTTTAACGGAGATGGAAAAGCAGACGTTGTAGTTACGAGAGACTTTGGTGACTTCAAGGTGTTTTTCATTCGCTACACTGACCTTGATTTGGCTATAAGCCTTGCTTTCGGGCTGAAAGACGATAAGCCTTACATCGGGAATTTCACCCAAGGATCGCTTGCAGAACTAGCCCTTTTTCGTGTCTCCGATACATTTGGTAGCCACTTTGTTCGCTTCGCTGGAGACGGACAAGTTGTAAACGTACCCTTTGGTCTAAGAGGCGACAGACTTAGCCGTCCTGAGGCGCTTACAGATGCGAATACAGAAGAGGATGCTGCATCTACTCCGGGTTGCGTAGCGACACCGGGTACTGCGACTGACTTCTCTGATGGGGCCCGTCGTGGTGCTCTTTGGAAGCCAGTCTCAGAAGGTGTTAGCAATGAAGCTCCGGTTGCCCTGCTTCCAATCTCATACTGTGGTGCAACACTTACCGTGCTTGGATCAGATGGTGCCGTCGTAAGTGGTATCCAGCGTGTGAAATGTGGCGGTAATGGAAATAGAGCGCACTTTTGGATTACACAAACTGCAAATACATTGACAGCATTCCAGCCGTTGACTGTACAGATTCAGCGACGTGGTGTGACCGAATGCCGTTCTGTCCCAGTTGCTCGTCAGCGTTACGACTGATTGCGGCGCTAGCGCATTACGCATAGTCCAGAAGCCAGGCTGCGAGTCATCGCAGTCTGGCTTTTTTGTGTACTTAGCCTAGAGGCTCTGACGTTAATTTTAGCACTTTTTGGCAAAACACCGTTCTTTAGAGGAAACACTCGATAACTCACACGAATAACATCCTTGCAGGAAGATTTTTGTGTAAGAAATAGGGGGTGGCTGTGAGTGTAATTACGAAAGCATTCGTTCGTGTGTCGAGTCAGGTACATGAATTCAAGGAACAATCGAATAAATACAGTGAGTTATCACTGTTTGTGCTTGGTTTAGGACTGCTCTATGTTGGCGGAACATCGCTGGCCTATGCAGGTTCAGGAAGCTACGGAGAGGCTTGTAATGGCATTCTCCTACTGGTGGAAGGAACCTTTGGTGCCCTTATTACAGCAGTTGCTGGAATCGGAGCTATTATCGCCTCAGCAGTAGGTGGATTTAAGATGGCTTGGTCGCTGATTGTTGTTGCAGTTGGTGCTTTTATTCTTAGAAGCTATATCACCCTATTTAACGGTGACTGTGGAGCCTGTCAGGTCTGTTAAGCGACTGGCTTTATCAAGGTCGCAGATTCTCAGAAGACTCAGGGAATTTCTCTAAGCCGACAGCTCAGACGTTGACGAGGGTTTCCTCCTTAAACTCCTGATATGCGGGAAGATATATCTCTACGCATGTGCCAGTGGGATTGTTTGGTACTACACTAATCGTTCCTTCATGCGCAGTGACAATTCCATGGACAATACTAAGCCCTAGGCCTGTCCCGCCGCTTTGTAGGCGTGTGGTATAGAAAGGATCAAACACTCGCTCGCGGCTACTCTCCGGTATTCCTGGGCCGTCATCAAGAATTTGCAACATCAAACCGTTCTCATTCGCCTGTGTGCGAACGGTAATTCGAACTGGCTCCTCTCTTGATTCCTTGGCATTCCGCACAAGGTTAATAACGACCTGTTCTAGCTCAATCGGGCTCGCCACGACTTTTGGCAAGTCGTTCCCCAATGAGAGAGTAAGGTAGTTCTCATCTAATTGACCTAAGTCCATAAGAAACGCGACCGCAGTCTTGGTAATCCGATTAATGTCGCATTCCTGTTTCTCGGATTCCTCTTGTCGTGAGAACTGTAGGACACCTTTCACGATATTGGCGCAGCGATTCGCATTCGTGATAATGCGGTCGCAGCTTTTCTCGACTGCCTCAAGAGACACTGAATTGTTCTTCATCGCCCGGAGGTTTTCAAGCGCATTTTCTGCGGTAAGAATTATCGCTCCGACTGGGTTATTGATTTCATGGGCAATACCTGCGGCGAGTACACCTATCGAGGCCATTCGTTCAGAGCGTCGAAGTTGCGTTTGGGAGTCAAACAATTCGTTTGTTCTATCAGCGACAAGAATTTCAAGCTCCTCTCGATGGAGTCTCAGTTCCTTCTCCAGCTCGACTCTGTGACTAACGTCGCGTGCAATTGTACAGAATCCTATTACCTCAGAGCCAGAACGAATCGTTGAGAGATTGACCGCGACGTCAAAGGAGCCTCCCTCCTTACGTTGATGCTGGGTCTCAAAAAATTCGAAAGTGGCATCTTCCGCTAATTTTGAGAAGGATGCGGCAGTGCTCGTGAATCTCTCTCCGCAACAAAGAATCAAACTGGATTCACCAAGAATTTCGTCTGACGTGTAACCGTAGACTTTCTCTGCACCGGTGTTCCAGCTGGTAATATGCCCATCGATATCCTGTGAATAGATAGCGTCAGCTGAGGACTCAACGATTAGTGCTAGTCTTCGGAGCTCCGCGTTCACGCTCGTGAGTTCTGCCGTACGTTCATTTACTCTAATTTCGAGTGCCTTATGTGCGTCACGACGCTCTTCTTCCCACTTCATCGCCTCGGTGATGTCTTCTGATATGCCGAGAAGATGTGTGGCTATACCTTCAGAGTTAACTATTGGTATTTTTTTCGTGCGAAGTATTCTCTTTCCATTCTTGGTATCAATTGGCTCTTGTTCGATACACACGAGTTTTCCGTCTTTTATAACTTCTCTATCTTTTGAAGTGAAAAACGAAGCCTGTTCTACTGGAAAAAAATCGTAATCGTTCTTTCCGATGAGTTCTTGACGTGAAATGCCAATGATTTTTTCAGCAGTTTTATTGACTCTGGTAAATCGCAACTCCTGAGCCTCCTTAATAAATATCATGCTCGGGATGTTTTCAATTATTGAATCGAGGTAACGATTCAGTTCCTTTACTTTTTCTTCGGCGTTTTTTCTCGCAGTTATGTCTTCTGCAATTCCGGCAATCCGCTGTGCTGTTCCCTCTGGATCTACGATTGGGAAACCACGATCCCAAATCCATCGGATCTCTCCGTCGGGGCGGATGATACGGTATTCTTCACTATACTGTCC
>QIGM01000320.1 GCA_003230795.1 bacterium | reverse complement strand
GGAATCAATGGTAGTGGGATGCATACGAATCTCTCGCTTTCGAAAGATAAGAAGAATCTTTTCTTCGATGAGAAGGGTGAAGATGGCCTTTCCGATATGGCTTGGGATTTCGTTGATCGCGTGCTTTCTAGCGCTAACGATATTCTGCTCACATTGGATTCAAGTGTGAACGCATACCGACGCTTAGACCCAAATTACGAAGCGCCGAATCAGATCCGCTCTTCCGCGCATGACCGAACATCGATGATTCGCATACCGCTAGGGAACGAGAATTCGGCACGTATGGAAGTTCGAGTTGTTGCGCCCGATGCTAATCCTTATCTCGCGTTTTATTCGATTCTGCGAACTGGTCTAGAAGGTCCCTTAGATTCCAAGCTTGCGGGCAAGAATAGAAGTACGAGTGAGGCTTCTTTGCCTGGAAATATCCACGATGCGATGGAGAATTTTGTCTCCAGCTCTTGGACTGAGACTCTTCTGGGTGAAGAAAATAAAGCTAAGTATCTAGAGTGTAAGCAAGCAGCCGCGGATCGATGCCCGAAGGAACTGGGCAGTAGAGTCAAAACCGGCGAGATTCTCTACCACCATGAAGTGAGCAATCAATTGCTCTGGGAGAAGTATTAGAGACCTCCGGGCGTACCCTGCGAGATGAAATTGCCGGGGCACGCTTACTCGCACTATCTATTTAATAGAAAGTGGACAGCTAAACGTCTGAAATAGTAGCATTTTGTCCTCGTGCAGCCGTTTTTAGCTTAATTCCCTACCTAATTAGTTTACGTCCGAACAAAATCCGCAATAACTAAGAGTAGAAAGGTGCAAATGGACGACCGAGAAGCATGTCTCGACGCGGCTCCCCGAATACCGTTTGTTCCGTTCATTCTAAGCACCTTCAAGGGATTTTTGTCCTTGGAGGCTGAGTGCAGACGGCTTGGCTCCTGGGATCGGGGTGTAAATGTAGCGTTAAGGGTAATAAGGGCTAGACAATGAAGTTTAAAACACTAATAGCGGTTGTGTTGGGTGCCATGATGGTTCCTTCCGTCGCATTCGCTGTGCCGTTTAAGTACGACACAAAATACGAGGTATCGGGGGCATTCAAGTGGGGCGTATCAGGGCTTAATCTTGGTACCTTCACAATAGATGACGGTTCGTTTCTTTATTACGATTCGACTGTCGAACAACTGACTATCGAGATCGATGGGAAGACCGATTCATTCTATAGTAAAGACATAAATCACGAATTGGATTTTCTACTTGGAGAGGCGCAACCGAAGGGAACAACGGCTACTGATGGAGTAGTTGATGTTGTCGGCAAGGATAAGAAGGTAGTTTTTGACTACACCGATGCTGCGAATACCAAGAACGGTCTGAAGCAAATCGGTATGTATTCCCATGATGGAGACATCCGGGTGCGGACATGTAAATACTGCTATAGGACTGTGGAAGCTGATGATTACATGGTCTTTGCCAAGAACATGAATCCGTTCATTTTCGAAGATGGCGGTAGTCTCTACTTCCAAGCTTGGACGTCGCTTTGGGGAAATGGCTTTGATATTCATGCCGATCCTCGATTTAAGCTGACCGAAGTTCCTGGGGGTACGGAAGTTCCGGAGCCTTTTACAATGGGACTTCTCGCCAGCGGTCTCTTAGGTGGAGCAGTGATGCGTCGCCGAAAGGAGGATGAAGAGGCCTAGGTCTCAAGAGTTCTTATAGACCTAGCAAAACCGGTATCGCTTTGGGGCATATCTCCTGAGCGATACCGGTTTTTTTGTGCTCAGAGGGAGTCTCAAAAACTCGAAGGTCGCTATTTTCTCTTTGAAAGCAGGACCTGACCTGGGCGTTTTTCATTCGCATATAGCAATGTTCGGGCCAATTCCACCGCTAACTAGCTTTAAAAACACAATGTTCTTCTTTTTGCCTAGAACAGGGAGAGTTTTCTCTAATAATTGCGCCGGATGGGATGCTTTATTTCTACAAGTTTGCTATTAACTACCAGCAAATAGACTACTGAGAATCTTTCTCGAAACGGAGTCCCGAATACCGTTAGTCTCGTTCGTCAATGTGCATCTCCAGGATGGTTTATTCCGAGTAGCTGGGTCTTAGAGGCCTAAGCTTTACGAGGGGAGGGGGGTGTAAATAGCAGTGTATAAGACAAATAAGGGCTAATAAGATGAATTTTAAAACACTATTTGCAGCTGTTCTCGGTGCCATGATGGTTCCTTCAGTTGCTTTCGCTGTGCCGTTTAAGTACGACACGAAGTATGAATTGTCTGGTTCCTTTAGTTGGGGAGTAAGTGGACTAAATCTCGGTAATTTCAATATTGCCGATGGTTCATTCCTTTTCTACGATTCTGCTGCTGAGCGGCTTACAATCGAAATTGACGGCCAAACCACTGGATATCCTGGTACTAACCAAGAGCTTGATTTCTTGCTTGGTGCAGCTAATCCAAAAGGCACCACTGCAGTAAACGGTGTTGTTGATGTTGTTGGTCAGCACAAGAAAGTTGTTTTCGACTATGCTCCCGGCTCAAACACAAAGAATGGTCTCACTCAGATCGGTGTTTACTCTGTGGAAAATGATATTCGCGTCAAAACTTGCAAGTATTGCTTTAAGACCATCAGCGCTGGCGTAGACTACATGGTCTTAGCGAAGAACATGAACCCATTCATCTTCGAGCAAGGCGGAATGCTTTTCTTCCAAGCTTGGACTTCTCTTTGGGGAAATGGCTGGGATATTCACGCAGACCCACGTTTTAAGCTTACCGAAGTTCCTGGAACTCCTCCTGGAACAGAAGTGCCAGAGCCTTTCACGATGGGACTTCTAGCCAGCGGACTTTTAGGTGGAGCAGTAGTGCGCCGCCGTAAGGACAAGGCCTAGAAAGAGTTTTATAGTCTCAAGACTCAGGTCCCGCGAGTTCTTTTCGGGCGAAGCGTCTAGAGCTTAGAATGTAGAAAGCCCCTCTAGGACGAGAGTCCTGGAGGGGCTTTTTCTTTTTGCCTTCTCTTTTTTCTCCGGCTTTCCTCTCTCCGGTTCCCTAGCTTTCTGCTGGGCAAATTTAGCCTTAGCTCTTACTTTTCAACGTTTTTCTTGTGCTTCCAAGGTGCTAGGTTGTAGCTGGAACATGGGACTGTTGAAAAACAGTCCCCATTTTAGAAGACTCCTTAATTTAATTGGAATACTTTCAATTCTATGAAAACCACAGTCCCAAAGTTACTTCCGCTCCTAGTGCTCCTGTCGATTGCTGTTGCTTGTGAAAGGGAACGTCGTCCGGTCGGGGGAGCTGCTTCGGCCCCTCTTGGTGCACCTGTTTATGCTTCGACCGCGAGCGTGACGGCAATTCAAAATGTCAGTCACGTTTTAGAGATTGCTCCGCGTTCCGCTGATGAGCCTGCCGTGATTGATCCGGCGGCGCTCTACACGCAAAATTGTAGTGCTTGTCATCAGGCGACTGGTCAAGGAATCGCGGCAGTCTTTCCGCCGCTTGATAAGAGCCCCTACGTGATCGGAGATAATGTTGAACGTATGGCATCAATCATGATTTACGGTCTTGTTGGCCCGATGAAGGTTCTTGGCAATCAGTACTCCAGCGCAATGGTAGGACTCGGTGCGACACTTAATGATGAGCAGCTTGCCGCTATCGCCACATACATTCGTTCGAATTGGAGTAACGAAGCAAGCCCAGTTGCTGCGGAAGTGTTTGCGGCAGCGCGCGAGAAGTGGGGCACACGTGGACCTTTCAACATTCAAGAACTGGGCGAAGAAGGCTAGTGGTTCGAGTACGATTTGCGCCTAGTCCAACAGGAGCGCTTCACATTGGCGGCGCACGAACTGCGCTCTTTAATTACATCCTTGCAAAGAAACTAGGTGGCAGCTTTGTTCTTCGTATCGAAGACACAGACCTAGAGCGCTCATGTCCCGAGTATGAACGTGACATCATTGATTCCATGCGCTGGCTTGGACTTAGTTGGGACGAAGGTCCTGAGCAGGGCGGAAGCTTTGCCCCGTATCGCCAGAGAGAAAGGGCCGAACGCCACGTTGAGCTGGCCAAGCGCTTACAAGAAGATGGCAAAGCTTATCTCGACGATGAGGGAGTGGTCCGCTTGCGGTATCCGACAACAGAGATAGTTGTTGATGATCTAGTCTGTGGTGAATGTAGATTTAAGCCAGAAGCCCTCGGCAACGAACCGGTAATTTTACGATCGGACGGAAGCCCGACATTTCATCTCGCAGTTTGTGCGGATGATATGGACATGAACATTACTCATGTTGTGCGAGGACAAGATCACCTCACAAACACGGCGAAACACGTTGTGTTGTTCGAGGCACTTGGTGCAGAAATGCCAAAGTTTGCTCACCTGCCGTTAATTCATGGTGAGGACGGGAGTAAGCTCTCAAAGCGAAATTCGCTCGGGATGACTACT
>QIGM01000160.1 GCA_003230795.1 bacterium | reverse complement strand
GCGCCAAGCAAAGGCCTCTTCGACAAAGCGTTCGCCAAGTAGAGGTTGAACATCTAGTCGAAAACTGCTGTTTAGCTCGAAGCAACACTTAGGCTTCGAGCATGGTTACCCGTGCACGAAGTCTAAGTTTCTGTATCTAGACACTGAGAAAGTGTTGCCAGCTACGAGCGGCCGAAAAAAAGAGAAGAAATAGAACGGTATTGGATTCTAAGTGTCTGGTCAGGAGTTCTGTAAAACTGCCTAGTTTGAGTATGAAAACCCCTGAGCCAGACGAGTTCTTTTCAATTGAAGTGAACTGTTTACTTCAATTTGAAGTGAACTGTGTGTCAGACGGCGCTGGTTAATCTCTCGGCCAACTCTAGAATAATCCGTTGCGCCATCTCCCTTTGGGTTGTGTCGGGCAGCTCTTCATGGAGTGATTCTTGGGCCCATGGAGTGAGACTCTCGCAGATGAACGTAATATCATTTTCTTGAAAAACTACTTCGCTGTCGTGCTCGCCTGAATCCGTAAGTGACTTTCGGATTCGAGCTGTCGCGGAACTCTCGATCGGGTAAACGCTAAGAGCCATCTTTAGCGCGGACTTCTCGAAGGCGAGTAGTACTGTGGGGACTGAGTGAAACATGAAACCTCCTCCATAAAAGTGAAAATTACGGAAACAGAACCTGTGGCAGAACTCCTGTCCAGGGGTGTTAAGCAATTTGCGATTACACCAATGGACAGAAAACTAGAATCTACACGTATTTGTTGAGGCTGTTGAAACTACCAGATAGTAAGCTTGAATACTAATCGTTGGCTTTGTGATGCGTCCTAGAGAATGCTCACATTGGATTTGAATTTTTTTGAGAAAGGTGAAAAGAGAAAAAGCTGCCGACTAGGGTGAGTCGACAGCTTTGCTTTCGACTCAAAACCTCTGTGATGCCCTATTCCGCCTCAGCTTTTCGTGTCGCCTTAGCTGCTTCCGTAAACAGAGCGGAATCAATGTCTCTCACACTGTCAGCGATGTAATCCAATCGCTCGGCGAGCGGCCATAATCCCTGGGGATTGTTTTTTATGGCCACTGCGGCGTGAATATTGACTGCTCTCGAATCTGCGTCGAGCAGCTTACCAAGTACGCCAATGCGTCCATCGAGGCCTCCATGCCAGCAGAACTGAAACTGAGGTGGAAGCGACTCTGAGGTAGCGGCGATTTGCGCGATTGCTCGGGCAGCCAATCCAGCGAGGTTTAGAGGATTGGTCTCAAACAATTTGTAAAGCGCTGGCAGGGCGAAGTGTGAACTTTCCCCGCCTAGACCGACAGCACGAATTGCTCCGCTTCGAATGTCGAATGCGATGCTTCCGGTCGTCAGTGCCTTGAGCAAAAACTCTTCAAGTTCGGCCTTTCGAGTGTCGCTTAGGGCAAGCTCAGCTCGCGTGAGTGTAAGCAGCGCATCTCCCTGGTGTTTGGCGCTGTCGCCTTTCTTGCTGGTAATCAACTCCCAAAGAGCATCACAATCTTCTTCACTGGAAGCGTACGAGCCTTCGGTGTTTAGTGCGGCTAACCTTTCGGTTATTTCAGTGGTAGTGCTTCCTAAAACTCCAGTAGTAATAGCCATGTTTAGGACTCCTTAGGGAACGAAGGGAAAAAACCAAAAACACTTATCTGCAAGTGTTAAAAACTGGGTAGCAGCTTCATCTCAGCGTTTACCTGGTAGAGGTAAGCGCTAGAATAAAGCTCTTCTGACTTTTCGTTTTGAGCTATGGAGAGAGCAGGTAGGCTAAGTCCGGACGGACGCTTGGGCGATAGACTACTAAACCACTAAGCAATGAGCAAATCCAGGCCTAATCGTTGCGGAAAACCAGCGTGTTCTGCCTAGGCGAGCCAGTCGCTGAGTTCGGACTTCGCTGAAGCAAGATATTCCGCTTGAGTGGATACAAAGAAGCAATAGTCGTTGTCGACGATATGCGTTTGAGCGACACCGTTACTCGCGAAAAGCGATAGCTCCCAAGAAAAATGTAAGGCGAGGATTAATGCAGCCAAAGCGTCGTCTCTTTCCTCGGGCTCAAAAAGCATTGCGGGATATTGAGAGAGGTCGCCCTCGAGTCCAATGGAATCGCAGAATCTTTGAAACAAGGGGAAGTGGACGAAGATTGAATTGTCGGACCAGTTCTTTATCCAAAGCAAAATAGAACCTTGGGTTCGTAGCTGGTCAATTATGTTACGAGCAGCTGGTATTTCGGAGGCTTTAGAAAAATCGAGCTTTAAGCTGTTGCTTTGACCCGAACATTGGCCCTCTTTTGAGTAGCCGTGCGACTCAAACCACTCTAAGCATTGTTCTGAGGTTAGCGCTTTCATCCCAAATCACTTAAGCGTTTTTGACCAATCTGGCCTTTTAATAATGTATTCTTGTCGTCTGCTTTTGATTTGTTCTATAGCCTTTCCTACTGCCCGTGCCTCAGCTAAACTTCTTTATTAAACAAAAGATATTAATCTTATCGGTTGTCTAAGAACTTTGTACCGCCTGGGGTGAAATGAAAGCATCAGATTTATTCGTAAGAGCGTTAGAAGCTGAAGGTGTAGAGTATGTTTTCGGTGTTCCTGGAGAGGAAAACCTGGATCTGCTTGATTCGCTTCGGAATTCACCTATTAAGCTAATTCTTACTAGGCATGAGCAGGGTGCGGGGTTTATGGCGGCCACGTATGGACGTCTTACCGGTAAGGCTGGAGTCTGTTTGGCAACGCTTGGGCCTGGAGCAACGAACCTAGTCACGGCTGCGGCATACGCCCAGCTCGGCGGATTGCCGATGGTGATGATCACTGGCCAGAAGCCGGTCAAGAAAAGTAAGCAGGGTCAATTTCAAATCGTCGACATCGTTGACATGATGCATCCGCTGACAAAATACACGCAGCAGCTAGTGAGTGGGGAGAATATACCTTCTCGCGTGCGAGAATCATTCCGTTTAGCGGAAGAAGAAAGACCGGGTGCTTGTCACTTAGAACTTCCGGAAGACATCGCTGAAGAGGAAACGACCACCCCTTTGATGGAGCGTAGTGATGTTCGGCGTCCCGTTGCGGAGGATAAGTCGATTCGTCGAGCTGTTCAGATGATTGAAGCTTCACTACGACCCTTGCTTCTTGTCGGAGCGGGTGCCAACCGAAAAACAACTTCGAAAATGCTTCGAGAGTTTGTTCAGAAAACCAATATTCCATTTATTAGTACGCAGATGGGTAAAGGCGTGCTCGACGAGCGGCACCCTGGATTCTTGGGTAATGCGGCTATCTCCAGCGGTGATTTTCTCCACCGCGCTATTGATAAGGCCGATCTGATTATCAATGTTGGTCACGATGTAATTGAGAAGCCACCTTTTTTCATGGGCGACTCGGGCTTAAACGTGATTCACGTGAACTTCAATAGCGCTTCGGTTGACCCGGTGTACTTTCCGCAAGTGGAAGTAGTGGGCGATATTGCAAATAGCATCTGGCAAATCAAGGAACGGCTGAAGCCGTCATCTGCTTGGGATTTTAGTTTCTTCGCCAAAGTTCGCGAAGCGAATGAAGATCATTTAGGCGAGGGTGCAGATGATGATCGTTTCCCAATGTATCCTCAACGAGTCGTTGCGGATGTTCGGAAGGTGATGCCCGATGATGGAATTATTGCGCTCGATAATGGCGTCTATAAGATCTGGTTCGCGCGAAACTACAAAGCGTACACCTCAAACACAGTCTTACTTGATAACGCTCTTGCGACCATGGGAGCCGGATTGCCGTCTGCGATGGCAGCGCGTTTGGTGTACCCGAAGCGACGTGTAATGGCTATCTGCGGTGATGGTGGGTTTATGATGAACTCCCAAGAGATTGAAACTGCGGTCCGTCTCAAAATGCATATCGTCGTATTAATCCTTCGAGATGATGCATACGGAATGATTAAGTGGAAGCAGTCGAATCTCGGCTTCGAAAATTATGGCCTAGATTTTGGTAATCCAGATTTCGTGAAGTATGCGGAAAGTTACGGAGCGCAAGGCCATAGGGTAGGGGCAGCGAGTGAGCTTGCTGATCTGCTTGAGCATTGTCATCAAACTCCGGCGGTGCACGTAATAGATTGCGAGGTCGATTACGCAGACAACGATCGCATTCTCAATAGCGATATAATGAAACTCAGCGCGGCGCTCTAAAAACTGAGCGCAGCTCTCTAGGAGATACCAGTCGATGTCGAAGAAGTTCAAGTTGCTCGTTCCAGGTGCTACACCCTCTGGGGAGACAGCTCAGGTAGTTGCGCCTTATGACTTGTCACCAATAGCTGAAGTTGAAGTCGGAGATGCAACGGCGGTAGAGACTGCGCTTTCAACTGCTGACAAGCTGTTTAAGGATCGTAGTAATTGGCTCAGCAAACCTAAGCGTATGGAGATTCTTCACGCGGCGGCGGCTATTGTGGAATCCAGA
>QIGM01000004.1 GCA_003230795.1 bacterium | reverse complement strand
GCTCAGAACGCTAGCTACATGCCCGAAGAACGTGTGACCCACGTGAATGATACGAAAGTGAAGCTGTATCGAGAAAACGGCTCGGCGGTGCAGGTGACCAGTAAGTCAGCGAGGCTTCATATGGAAGGCGATAGCATCTCAAAAGCTGAGCTCGATGGAGACGTTCGTGTTGGGCTCGATAACTCCATTGAGTTGAGGACTGAATTAGCAGTCTACTCTCTTGAGGAGAGAAAATTTGAAGCTCCTGAGGATGTACAAATCCTGGGAGAGGGCTTCGAGGTTCGCGGACTGGGGCTAGAATTCGATATCGAGAAGCAAATTGTTAAATTGGACCGCCAAGTATATTCTTATTTTTCTACTCAGGCTCAAATTCCCTCGGATGTCAGCAACGCTAGGAATTAGCTACCGAATTTATGACAATTGCATTGCGCTCAATAATAGACTTTCAACGCCTTATGCTTCTCGCCATTGCATTGCTTTGGTGTGCGACCACAGCGGTGGCGCAGGCGAATAGTACCAGCCCAAAGACTGCCAAAGCTGAGGACAGCAGCGGCGAGAAAAAGAGCAGCTCTCTCCAAGGAGTGCTCGCCTCTGGTTCTGATGATAATGCTCCGGTCTACATCAAATCAGATTCTCTTTCCCTAGATTCTATTTCGAGAGTGTTTACCTACAAAGGGAACGTCGAGATAAAGAAAGCCGATCTGACGCTGACCTCCGATACCGTTGCGGGGAAGTACGATGCCAACAATGAACTTCAGATTATCGTATGCCAGGGAAATGTTGTTGTTACCCGTGGCGAGACCTTGCGGGCTATAGCCAACAAGGCAGTTTATCGTGTGGCTGAGGCTAAAATTGTGCTTACCGAAAATCCTGAATTGATGCGCCAAGGAAACGTCTTGGCCGCGGATAAGATAACCATTTTCGTTGATGAAGATCGCAGTGAAGCGGAAGGTAATGTTCGCGTGAAAGTAGTTAACGCCGAAGAGTCAGGCTCGGATGATGGTGGTGAGAGCTTGCTGAAAAAACGCAAGGAAGAGAAAGAAGGCGAAGAAGATAGTCAATCCGACTCAGGAGATGGGGTCTTGGGGGATGGGGAAGAATAGTGAACGCTGAACTTTCGCCCGAGAAAGGAGACCTTGCGTGTTCAGGCTTGGTTAAAACCTACAAGCAACGTGCTGTGGTGAATGGAGTCGACCTTCTTGTTCGCCAAGGTGAAGTCGTAGGTTTGTTGGGTCCCAACGGGGCAGGCAAAACCACTACATTCTACATGGTAGTTGGCTTGGTTCGACCTGACTCAGGTAGGATTCAGCTTCGTGGTGAGGATGTCAGCGAGCAACCAATGTTTGAGCGTGCTCAACGAGGCCTTGCATATCTTCCTCAAGAGCCTTCGGTCTTCAGAAAGCTAAGCGTTCGCGAGAACATACTTGCCGTGCTCGAAATCCTCCCTGAATTTCGCGGAGATAAGGCAAAGCAGCATGCGAAGTTAGAAAGTCTGATCGAAGAGCTAGATCTAGGAAAGGTTTCTGAGTCGAAAGCCTTTGCGCTCTCCGGTGGAGAACGGCGCAGAGTAGAGATAGCGAGAGCGTTGGCCTGCTCCCCCTCATTTATGCTTCTTGATGAGCCTTTTGCCGGTATTGATCCAATTGTTGTTGGAGACCTGAAAGTTCTTGTGCGCGGTTTACAGAAGCGGGGAATAGGAATTCTCATTACCGATCACAACGTCCGTGAGACCTTAGAGATTTGCGATCGCTCGTATATCCTAAGTAACGGGAAGGTAATTGAGTCAGGAACGCCTGAGGAAATCGCGAACTCTAAAATCGCTCGCGAGTACTATCTTGGCGAAGATTTTAGACTCTAGCAGCAGCGCTTAAGCCTGCACCTTCCTCGACTGTTCCAGACAGATTTGCCACTTAATCTTCCCCTCCATTCTCTTACTAGCCTCCAGTAAGCGATTTTCGTAGAAAAAATCGTGCCAAGTAAAAAGAGCGAATGCCTTGAAATCGCTCGTTTTTTGCCATGTCTCGGCTTTATTTACCGTTTTTTCCCGATTCCAAAGCTTAAGTTGCGGCCAAAGTCGAGCGAGTTACATCATAATGAACTGCGAGTAGTTTTCGCAGGAATATGAAAGGGAAACATGATGTGGGTTACAAAGAAGTCGATTAAGCTGTTGTAAAGGCTCGGCTTTTTTTCACCCCTTGAATTCTCCGTGAAAATTGTCGATTATTTTAATGTAGGTTGTCGTTTCCATTCGGTCAAAACATTGGTCGAGGAGCGAACTAAGGGATGTTTCAGGCGGTATGGCTCTCGAGATAAAACTTAATCAAAAGTTAAGCCAGACACTGGTGATGACGCCGCAATTGCAGCAGGCGATTAAGTTGCTGCAGCTTGGGCGTTATGAGTATCTCGAAGTCATTGAGCAAGAGCTGCTCGAGAATCCCGTATTGGAAGACGCCAGAGAGGAAGACGGCGATACCGAAGGCAGCCGTAGAGAATCTGGCGAACAAGACGACATCGCTGCTGATAAAGATATCGAGAAAGAAGCTCCTCCTAAAGAACTTGAGACGGCACAAGGTGCGACTCAGGAAGATCCCGCACAAGACCTATTCGGCTACAATGGTAAGAAAAGTAGTGGCGGGGAAGGGGAACGTCCTTCCGTCGAAGCTACCGTGTCTAGTCCTGAAGGCTTAGGCAGTCATCTTTTATGGCAACTCCGCACCAGCGAGCTTACCGAAGAAGACCAAGATATCGCAGCGCTCATCATTGGTAATCTCGATCGGAACGGCTACTTGTGCTGCTCCGCTACTGAAATCGCAGAGGAAGCGAGGCGAGGCGAGGAAGACGTAGAGCGAGTACTTTCAATTGTGCACACCTTGGATCCAGCAGGCATCGCTTGCCGAGATCTGAGAGAGTGTTTGCTAATTCAACTCGACCAACTTGGACAATCCGGTACGCTTATCTGGCAAATTGTGGATCAGCATTTAGGTGATCTTGAGTTGCGCAGGTACGATGCGATTGCGCGCGCCGCTGAGGTTGAGGTTGAGGAGGTTTATGACGCTGTAAAAAGTATTCAAAAGCTCGAGCCGCGACCAGGGCGACCGTTTGTCGATGAAGCTCCTGTGTATATCACCCCAGATATCTACGTTCGAAAGGTTGGAGACAGCTATGTGCTCTCCTTAAACGAGAACGGAATGCCTCGGCTACGCTTGAATCCAGAGTATCAGGCGCTGCTTGATAAGCGCACAGGGAACAATGAGGATCGAGAATACCTCAACGATAGGCTCCGCTCCGCTTCTTGGCTCATCCGCAGTATTCATCAGCGACAACAGACAATATACAAAGTCACTGAGAGTATTATGAAGTATCAGCGGGACTTTCTAGAGAAAGGAGTTTCAAATCTTAAACCGCTGGTTCTACGCAATATTGCCGCCGACGTTGGTATGCACGAGTCTACTGTCAGCCGTGTCACGACGAATAAGTATGTACATACGCCTCAAGGAGTATTCGAGTTAAAATTCTTTTTCACTTCCGGCTTAAAGAGCGGAAGCGGAGAGGTCTCCTCAGAGTCAGTAAAAGAGAGAATCAAAGAATTCATCGCATCTGAAAACCCAAAGAAACCGCTAAGCGATCAGGCCATTGTAAACCAGCTCAAGGCTGAGGGCGTCGATATCGCGCGGAGAACCGTGGCGAAGTACAGAGAGATGATGGGTGTGCTTTCTTCAAGTCGACGCAAGAAGGTATTCTAGCACCAAGTTTTAGAGCTTCCCCTAGACGTTGCTTTTGTTAGCAATCTTCTCATAATCATAATTCGTATTTCCGCTATGGCCCAAGCTGTCGGGAACGTCATTTTCATATGACTATAGAGTTCGCGAGTAGCGAAGAATTTGCTATAGTTAGACTATCGCCAACGTACAGAGAGGAGACCCTTAATGAGTAGACCAGAGGCACCAATCAATATCTCCGTTACGTTTCGACATACTGAATCGACTGATGCCCTTAAAAATTACGCTGATGAGAAACTTACTTCTTGTCTAAAAAAGTATATTGGACATCCTGCGGACGTTCACGTGGTTCTTCTCGTAGAAAAACGAGACCACATTGCTGAAGTGCGAGTCCATTCTAAGGGTCACGATGCGCAAGCCAAGGCTGTCAACGTTGACCTCTATGCCGCCATCGATAAGGTGAGCGATATGATTGATTCTCAGCTCCGAAAACAAAAAGAACGTACGATAAAAAGTAAGCATCAAGGCTGATGGGCTTCGTTGTTTTGGGTCTGTTTCTGGGAGCGACTTTGTGACGACAAAAGAATTAGTCATCATCAGCGGCCTGTCCGGGTCGGGAAAGTCGACTGCGCTCAATGCGTTTGAGGATAGTGGTTATCGATGTGTGGATAATCTTCCTGCGCCGCTCATTTCGAGTTTCGTTGAACTTG
>QIGM01000554.1 GCA_003230795.1 bacterium | reverse complement strand
TCTGTTGTGTGCGTAGGATCAACCCACTCTTCAACATCAAACTCTATTTCAATTTCTCTTTTATCGTCCTTAGACATCGCAAAAAATCCTTTCGTTACTCTACCGTCACGCTCTTCGCGAGGTTTCGTGGCTGATCCACATCTGTTCCTCGGTACACGGCCACGTGATAGGCCAGCAACTGAAGAGGAATGCTAAATACCATTGGCATCAATAGAGGAGGCACATCGCCAAGTGCGATTGTCTCCCAGGCCAGGTTCTTTAGTTCACTGGTTTCATGGTCAGTAACCGCAATGATTCTTCCACCGCGCGACTCTACTTCGATGAGGTTACTCATCGCCTTTTCGTAGTTTACGCCATCACGGCCAAAGACCACAACAACCGGAAGGTCCTCATTAATCAAGGCAATCGGTCCGTGCTTCATTTCCCCAGCAGGGTAGCCTTCAGCATGAATGTATGAAATCTCTTTGAGCTTAAGCGCTCCTTCTAAGGCTATTGGATAGAGAAGTCCTCGACCTAGGTAGAGAAATCCATCGCTCTTACCGTATTTCTTGGCGATTCTTTCAATCTGCCGACTGTGTTTCAGCGCCTCAGAAATCATCGAAGGCAGACTCATCAGATCTTCTATGCACTGCTTTCCTTTCTCCTCACTGAGAACGCCACGCGCTGCGGCTATGCGGAGAGCAAGAAGGTAGCCCGCTGTCAGTTGAGTAGAAAAGGCTTTCGTCGAAGCTACGCTAATTTCTGGTCCGGCGTGCGTATAGAGCACGTTTTCCGCTCGACGAGCGATCGTTGAGCCAACCACATTGCAAATCGCAAGAGTTTTAGCACCGAGCTCCCTGGCGAGATTAAGTGAACCAAGGGTATCCGCAGTCTCTCCAGACTGACTCACCACTATAAATAGAGTGTCTTTATCAACAAGTGGTGTGCGGTAGCGAAACTCTGAGCCGTAATCTACTTCAACTGGAATCTTCGCCAACTCTTCAATATAGAACTTAGTAACAAGCGCCGCATGCCAAGCTGTTCCGCAGGCAACAATACAAACTCGCTTGATATGCTTGAGTTCCTCGTCAGACAAATTCACGTCATCAAGAAAAACTCCTCCTTCTTCTTGCTTGATACGACCTCGGAAGGTTTCGGTAACGACATGTGGCTGCTCATGGATTTCCTTGAGCATAAAGTGACGGTAACCGCCCTTCTCTGCAGTAATCGGATCCCACTTCACTGTGATTGGTTCTCGCGTTACCGGCTTGCCATCCGCCTCAAGACTGACTTTATCGATTCGAACATCAGCAATCTCCCCGTCTTCCATCACCTGGAATCGTTTGGTGTGCTCGAGCACCGCAGGAATATCGGAGGCGACAAACACTTCACCTTCAGACAATCCAATAATAACCGGAGTCGCATTGCGAGCTATTACTAGCCGCTCTGGCTCATCAAGTGAAGCAACAACAATTGCGTAGCTACCGACAAACTCATCAACTGCGGCGCGAACAGCGAGAAGAAGATCTCCTCCTGCTGTAGTTGAAAGATGTGAATTGATTAGATGTGCGGCAATTTCTGTATCGGTCTCTGATTGAAACACACATCCCTGGGCCTCTAATCTGTCACGAAGCGCCGCGTAGTTCTCGATGATACCGTTATGAACCACGCAAATCTTTTCGGCGACATGAGGATGCGCATTAGTCTCAGAAGGTCGACCATGAGTCGCCCAGCGGGTATGCCCAATGCCAATGTTTAGCGCACCACCTTTCTCTGAAGGAGATTGCTCAAGACGACCTTCTTCTTTGAGAACGTTTTTGAGATTCTGAAGTTTACCTTCTGCACGAAAAACATCGAAAGAGCCTTTGCTAATCATCGCAACGCCAGCCGAATCATAGCCGCGATACTCAAGCTTCTCTAAGCCAGAGATTAGTATTGGGATTGCCTGTTTAGGTCCGATATATCCAACGATACCGCACATAATACTCTTCCTCTTACGAGTAGGATGCTTTCCTACTATTTTACCAGCAGGATGCTTTCCTAGTCTCCTGTTACCATTTTCTTTCTTTCGGCCCAGCCGTCGATATTGCGTTGCTGGCCTCGAGCAACCCCTAAGGAACCTTTCGGAACACTCTGGGTAATTGTAGAGCCCGCGGCAACGTAGGCACCTTGCCCAATCTCTACCGGCGCAACAAGTGCGGAGTTACTTCCAATAAAGCATCCAGCGTCAATCTTGGTTTTATGCTTCTTCTTTGAGCCGTCGTAGTTACACGTAATTGTACCGGCACCGATGTTTGTTCCACCGCCGACTTCCGCATCTCCGATATAGCTCAAATGATTGACCTTCACGCCGTGATACAGTTCCGCTTTCTTCGTTTCAACAAAGTTGCCGATTTTAACTTTATCCCAAAGAAAACTTCCTGGGCGTAAATGGGCAAACGGCCCAATAACACAGTGGTCACCGATTTTACTGCTTTCAATCTCGCAAGAAAGTCGAATTGTGCTGCTTTCACCAATCTTAGAATCAATGATCAGGCTTTGACCTTCAACGTAGACGTCATTGGCAATCGTCGTATGTCCACGAAGCTTAGTTCCGGCACCTAGAGAACAGTCTTCGCCGATTACAACATCTTCATCGATATAGGTGTGCTCTGGATCTTCCAAGGTCACACCTTTCTCCATCCACTCTTGATTTATTTGAGCACGGCGAAAGGCTTCCAGCTTCGATAGTTCAAAGCGCGTATTTGCTCCAAGCACAGGCTCTACTTCCTCAGTGGTTACTGAAGAAAGCGGCGCAGCACTGCTTACCGCATGGGCAACGATATCGGTGAGATAAAGCTCTCCTTGGGCATTCTTTGTATCGAGCTGCGCTAATGCTTGCTGCAAAAATTCTCTCGCACAGAGGTAAATAGAAGTGTTTATCTCCTCAACAAGGCGCTGCTCATCAGAGCAGTCTTTCTCTTCGACGATTCCGACGATCTCTCCTGAGGCATCTCGAATAATACGCCCAAAGCCACTTGGTTCTGGATGCTTACAGCTTAGGAGACACAAATCGATTGTCTTTGCCTGAGCTTCATCAAGTAGTGGTTGCAAATCTTGCTCGCGTATCAGCGGAGAGTCGCCTGGCAGGATTAGTACTGCGCTTGCCTTCTCAGAAACCTTCGACAGGCCCACTTGCGCAGCATGGCCAGTTCCTTTTTGCTCTTCTTGATTAACGACCTCGAGTTCAATTCCTTTTAAGAATGGATACTCTCGTAGAGCCGAAACCTCTTGGCTAACTCGCTCAAATTCGTAACCCGCGACAACCACAATTCTCTTCGGCGAGAGGCCGCTCGCTGCTCGGAGCACACGCGCCAGAAGGCTCTGCCCGCAGACGCGATGCAGAACTTTGGGTAACTTAGATTTCATCCTCGTGCCCTTGCCAGCGGCAAGAATCACGACTTCAAGACGATCAAGGGACAGAGCCATTAATCAATTTCCATACTGAGGTAGTAAAAGTATTCAGTTAAATCCGAACCTTAGTCTTTCCCAAGGCAAGTAGGCAGCCTCGAAACTTAGAGGATATCCATAGGAAATTATCCTGCGCGAGAGGTTACACAAATTCTCTGCAGAAACAAAGTCTTGTCTGCTATTTTTGACCAAATTACCCAAAGTTGATCCTCTCCTGATTTCTCTAGATTATTCGTAACCTTATCGCTGTTGTCCTCATCCTAAAATTTGGACGCATAGGCCTCATTCTAAGCATTTAGAAGCCTGAGGAAGGAAACGCGAGTTTGAGCGAAGAACCGATAGCATCAAGACGTGAGTTAGAGGCGAAAATGAATCGCCTCGAGGCTATGATTGAACAGGCGAAGGTTCAGTACGAGCAGTTTTTCGTGGACATCATTCCACGTGCTCCAGAGCAGCTCCAAAAAGACGTTCGCCGCTTGATAAAAGAACTCCTTGCCGCGCCGTTTAAAAACTCAGCAGATAGATTTCGCCTGCGAGTCCTCGTGCAGCGTTTTCAAACCTATCACACCTATTGGGAGCGCGTCGCAAAGCAGCGCGAAGAAGGCACCTACGTAAAAGATCTTTTCAAAGCAGACATGCGCGAAAAGATGGGCAAGGACGCCATGCGCCAAGCAAGTAGCAGCGGCGCAGCTGAAAAAGGAATGCAGCAGCTCTTTGATAGTTATCAGTCAGCCTTGCGAAAAGCCGGTAACAAGACCGAAAACCTGGACTATGGCGCCTTTCGTAAATCCTTAATGAGTAAGGCTAAAGAGCTGAAAACAAAGCATGGTGTGAAGAAAGTGAAGTATAAAATCACTATGAAGAACGGCAAAGTTAGCGTGAAAGCATCTTCTAAGGATTAAGCGCCGATCTAATTAGAGAAAAGCAGTCAGCGCAGATGCGAATTCCCTGTCCTGCGGATCGCCGATAATGTGGACGAAAGGTTCTATCTCTAAGTGGCTCTT
>QIGM01000165.1 GCA_003230795.1 bacterium | reverse complement strand
AAACATGCATCACTCACCGTTAGAGAATTCTATCTCTTTGGATACGGAACTGGGGGAGACTTTGCCCAGCGTTTTACCATGGCTTATCCGAAGCGTATCGCTCGTGCAGCCTTTGAGGCAGATGAGTTTACTTCGCCTGATGCGGAAGCATATTTCCCGCGAGGATTGAATAGGACGCCGCTTGCGCCTGATGTGGGGATTGATATGTATCGATTCTTAAAAACAGATTCAGTGCTTATTATGAGAAAGAATTCGCCAACACTGCGAGACGCGAAGAGCTTCTACGAGTCTATGCAGCATTACGCTGACATTAATGGTATTCGTGGACGACTTGCCGTAAGAACCGTTGATGTGAAGTTCGAGATTTGGTCTGAAGCGGAGAAGTTTTTGTTCTCGTATGACTAAATCTTAACGACTCAGATTTTGGCTGAATTGATCCATAAGAGCATTAAGCCGCCAAATTTTTCGTAACTAACCCAACGTCCCTTTCGCGCCTTTCCGACTACTCGGTCAAGCGTTGCTTCGCGCACTTGGCTAGACTTGATGTTCATGAGTTCGTTTTGGAAACGACGCAATTTCTCTTGCGACTCATATTGCTTAAAAAGCGCGACCGCTTTTTGGTCTTCGTTGCCCATGTTCTTGGCGTACATCTTTTGATAGTACTCAAACATGGGGATTGATGTTAGCGGAGCCTTATCATGGTCGTAAGCTTTCTCCTCGTCGAAAAACTCTTCTTCGAAGGCTGCATACTCATCGTATTCGTCTGGCTCTTCGTCGTCGTCGTACTCGTCCATGCTCATATTGTCGCTAAGTTCCAATCCCTAACAAAAACCAATGTCATTCAACTTATAGTAACGGCGGAATGTAATCAGTCCTTAACTATAAGAATATCACTTTTTGGGCAGGGAAGGGGCTTAGAATTTGACACAGAAAAGCGTTAAATCTTCGAAGCTTAGCCCAACTCCTTAAATTCTTGTTAAGGAGTTGCGCCAAGCACTTCGGCATAGACGCTCATTAGTTGTTTCGCGATGACTTCCGGAGCAAAGGCTGCCTTAAACTCTATAGAGAGACGAGTTTTCTCCTCAGGAGTAAGACGAATAGCAAGCGCTGAGGCTAAATGCTCTGCGAGTGCGGAGGTGTCCGCTACGGGGGCGAGAAGGAGCGGATACTCAGGTAGCAGGTTCTTAACTTCAGAGATGCCACCTACGTTCGTGCAGACCGCTGGGACGCCCAGGGAGATAGCCTCAAGTAGGCTACTAGGAAGCCCTTCGCTGTCGGAGCTAAGCAAAAAGACCTGTGCCTGAGCAAGAAGCTCATAGGGCGCGTCGCGGAATCCCAAAAATTCGATAGCTGAGGAATTGGTCTTAGACGCCAATGCTTCCAAGTCGTTTCGCGCTGGACCATCGCCTACGATATAAAGCGTCGGCTTGCCTTGAAGATCTGATCTAGCACAAAGCTTTTCAAATGCGGCGATGGCGATATCCACACGCTTCACTGGAACAAGTCGTCCAAGCATTACTATTGCCGGTTGATTGAGTGCCGGTTGATTGAGTGCCGGTTGCTTGAGCGGATCATTCCCCTTCACGGCACTTCGTGATGAAGTGGTGCAAGCATTGTAAACGACACTAAGCTTATTGTGATCTCGAAAGCCAAGAGCGTTCGCGAGGTTGTTCGAAACGCAAAGAATCCTGGCAGCAAAAAGGCAAACTAACCGCCTATAAGCAGTTTGATAGACGCCCATCTTTACGGACTCCCACCCCCGATACGCTTCAGTGATGCCATGAAATGTTGCAAGCCATGGGACTGAGAGCTTTCGACTCGCCCGCCAGGCCAGCAGTCCTTCCTTGTAACCATGAGAAACTATTAAGTCTGGTTTAAGTTTGCAGGCTTCGGCAAGCGCCTTGCGTAGAAAAACTAAAGCGTTTGAATCTTCCGACACCACGTGGGTCTTGATACCAGCGTCGAGGAACTGCTTTCTCGCGAATCCGTCATTAAACAGTAACACCTCAACCGAGCAGCCCTCCGCCTTCAGCGCCACGAGCTGAGTAAGTACCTGTGCCTCGGCCCCTCCCCAAAGATCGGCTGACAATATGTGGAGTATCTTTTGTTTCAAGCGGTAGGTCCTGTTATTTAAACTCTATTTACCGTATGCTACCGCGTCTGACACTCGCTGAATAGTTGCGTATTTTTAGGTATTTACTCTTTTTCCGATGACCGAAGCCTCGCCAGCCTCCCCAAAAGCCTCTAGTCGCCGAAGCAGCACGCTGCAAGCGCTCATTGGCGTGCTTATTTCTGGTCTTTGCCTCTGGTGGGTTTTTAGCTCGATAGAGACCGATGAGCTCTTTGCTCGGCTTAGGAGCGTTGATCCTTATTGGTTGATGCTGGCCGTTATCACGACGTTTTGCAGCTATATTCTGCGCGCTCTTCGTTGGCCATATTTCTTCGGCAAAAATCCGCCAAACTTCTTTCATTCCTACCGATGTTTGATCATTGGGTTCTTTATGAACAACGTGCTGCCGGCTCGAATTGGCGAACTTGTTCGTGCGCACCTCGGAGGTAGGGCCACCGGACAGTCACGCAGTACGGTGCTGGCTACGATTGCCGGCGAGCGCCTTGCAGACGGCTTGATGATCAGTGTGCTTTTTGCCCTCGCTTTTTCATTTGGAGCGAGCGTTGAAGAACAAGTGCGTGCGAAAGAGTTGTTCTACATAGCCTATCTCTTTCTGGCAGCAACGGTGGGCACTGGCCTGGTGCTGCGTAAACCGATTTTCGATATACTCGAACGGCTCGGACGTCGTATGCCCGGACATCTCTCCAACTACACCTTGGTGCGTATCAAGAGATTCATAGTGGGCTTAGAGCCGCTTCTTCGGCCTTCTAGAATCGTAATTCTGTCCCTCTTCTCGGTAGCGGTATGGTCAGTCGAGTTGCTCGTTTATTATCAGGTGACTTGTGCATTCGACATTCCGATGTCGCTTGCGGGTCTTAGCCTCTTTTTGGCAGCCGTAAACTTTAGCTCTCTGATTCCAGCTGCGCCTGGAGGCATTGGAGTGATTGAGGCCTTTGCGAGCCTGGCGCTCGTAAGGATTGGAATTGAGCATGAAACTGCTCTTGCTATGGTTGCCTCTCAGCACCTCGTGCAATATCTGGTTGTTGGTGTTCCGGGTGCTTGTTTCTTTTTCCTTACCTTAGGTGGGAAGATTCCCGAGCCCGATAGTGATGATGATGCTTTGGAAGAATTAGAAAGCGAGGGTGATGCTCTACCTTTTGCAGACATCAGCGAGCCGCGTCCGAAAACAGTTGATGAGTCTCCGAGGCCTTCCGAGAGTGAGTCAGCGACTCAAATCGACATGTCGATAGTCATTCCGGCTTTTAACGAAGAAGACAGAATTTCTCGCACGCTTGAGTCGATTCTCGCCTATCTTAGAACTCGCGAAGACTTGAGTTGTGAAATTGTGGTTGTGGATGACGGTAGCTCTGACAAGACGTCGGAAGTGGTGCGGAGCTTTGAAGGTTCAGATACTGACGTCAGACTTTTCGTCTATCCTGAGAATCGTGGTAAAGGCTATGCGGTTCGTTTTGGCGTAATGAATGCGCGCGGGAGGCGAATACTCTACAACGATGCAGATGGTGCTACTCCAATTGAAGAGATTGAGCGGCTAGAGGCGGCGCTTGATTCGGGCGCTCATATCGCCATCGGTTCACGAGCCATGTTTTCTCGAGATACAGAGATAGAAACCGTTTGGTATCGCAAGCTGATGGGTCGAGTGTTTAACGGTTTCGTAGACGTAATTCTCTTGCCCGGTATTGCTGATACACAATGTGGTTTTAAGATGTTTGTGCGTTTTGCTGGGCGTGCAATATTTTCTCAGCAGCGTGCTGAGCGATTTTCCTTTGATGTTGAAGTGCTTTTTCTTGCACGAAAGGCCGGCTACCGAATCGCAGAAGTGCCGATAAACTGGACGAATGTTCCTGGTTCAAAAGTAAGTCTGGTGAATGACTCAGCAGCAATGTTTGTAGATCTCTTGAGATTTCGTTTACGTGATGTTTTTGGTGGTTATAGTGTGATGCCGCAATTGGGTCCTGATGAAGCCGCTGATTCAAATTCCGCGAAATCGTAAGGTCCTTAGATTCACTTCGTCCGTAACCAAGTGTTCTTCGGGACTGTTTTTCAACAGTCCCTAGAGTGAATGAGATGAAATCTGAACCGCAGTCAAGACTCTCTTTGGCAACGTATTTCGGTTACGGCTCCGTGGCGATGCCCCTAGCGCTTGTTGCGATAACCTTCTACGTCTATATCCCTAAATTTTATTCAGACTATGTCGGCGTGAGTCTCGTCACGATCGGCAACGTGGTGCTATTTTCGCGCGTGTGGGATGCCATCATCGACCCTGCGATGGGTAGAATGTCCGATTCAACGCGCACCGCTTGGGGACGTCGCCGCCCATGGCTTGTTCTCTCTGTTCTTCCTTTGAGTTTGTCCTTTATTCTACTGCTCTACCCTGGGGCGAATCCTGGATGGGTAGAGAACTCGACGTGGTTTGCCGTATTTACAGTGTTGTTTTTTCTGTTCTGGACAATGTTGGCGGTTCCGTATGAATCGCTGGGACCAGAACTTACCTTTGACTACAAAGAGCGAAATCGACTTTTTGGAGTGAGAGAAGGTGCCTTTGTTCTTGGAACCTTGTTGGCGGCAGTCATTCCCTATGTGTACGACTCCAGCTTTGGAACTGAGAATCCAGCACAGAAGTTTCTGTTGCTTTCTGTTGCTTACGGTTTGTTACTATTATTGACGACAACTCTTTGCGTCTACTTGGTCAAAGAGAGACCGTTAAAGGCGAGGAGTGCAGATGGACCGAGCTTTCTTGGCTCGCTTCGTCAGACACTTGGGAATCGTCCGTTTCGTATTCTGCTAATTGCCTACACAATTGGCGCTTTTGGTGGCACCTTGCCGGCAACCTTAATTCTCTTCTATGTCGAGTATGTGCTCGGCGAGGAATTAGAGTTCGCAAATATCGCGCTCATTCTATATTTCCTTCTTGGTTTCTGCTGTTTGCCGTTTTGGGTTTGGCTGGCCGGTAGGATTGGGAAGAAAGAAGCCTGGATGCTGGCGATGTTTGTCAACACCGCTGCATTTGCCGGTGTCTTTTTTCTTGGAGCCGGTGACTCCAACTTATATCTGCTACTCGTTTCTTGCTCCGCTATCGGATATGGAGCGACCCTCGCTCTGCCTTCTTCTATGCAGGCAGATGTCATGGATCTCGACGAGCTAGAGCATGGAGAGAGAAACGAAGGTGCCTTTGTGGGGTTTTGGGCCGTTGCGAAAAAACTCTCAGCAGCCTTAGGTGCTGGTCTTGGATTGCAAATTTTGGGAGCGACCGGCTATGAGGCAAACGTAACTCAATCAGAGGAGACAGTATTTGCCCTGCGCTTTCTTTATGCAGGTGTTCCTTGTCTCTGTAGTTTTGTGGCGATGTGTATTGCGTGGAAATACCCCATTGACGAAGAAGCACACAGGTCCATTCGTGCTCAGATTGAAGCTCGAACTAAGAGCGAGGGAAATGATGCAAAATAAAGTTATATGGCTTACCGGAGCTTCTAGCGGGATTGGAGAAGCCTTTGCGAAGAAGCTTTTTACTCTGCCCTGTAAGTTGGCAATCACGGCAAGGAATAGCACTAAGCTCCAAGAGCTAGTCCATTTGGCTTCCTCCAGACCTGCGGAAGTGAAAGCCTACGCTGGAGATGTCACCGACATTGAACAAATGCGTTCTATCGCAAATCAAATTGAAGCGGACTTCGGTGCTCTCGATATACTCGTTGCCAACGCTGGAACCCACGTGCCCACAGATGTTACTGCCTTCGACGTTGAGCAATATAGATTTATCATGGAGATAAATTTCTTTGGCGTCCTGAACTGCATTGACGCCGTGCTGCCGAAAATGAGAGAGCGTCGTAGTGGACACATTGTGGGTGTCGCAAGTGTTGCTGGTTACCGAGGACTTCCTGAAGCCGCAGCGTATGGTGCCTCGAAATCAGCTATTGCTCATTTTCTAGAAAGTCTTCGTTTGGATGTGGAGTCATTTGGTATTGACGTGAGCGTGGTGAGCCCAGGCTTTGTGAAAACGCCACTCACGGATAAGAATGACTTTGAGATGCCGTTCTTGATATCGGCGGAGCAAGCAGCGGAAGCTATGGTAGAGGGGATTACGCGAAAGCAATTTGAGGTTCATTTCCCAAAGCGCTTTACCTTGATACTCAAGTTTCTCAGAATACTTCCAATTTCCTGGTATCACTTTTTCATCAAAAAGACAGTTAAGAAATGAGCGAGAAGAAGGGCAGAGTCGCAGTTGTCGGGGCCGGAGTTGCGGGGATTGTTGCCTCGTATCTACTTCAGCGGGAGTATGAGGTGACCTTGTATGAAAAGAACGACTATGTCGGTGGGCATACGAATACGGTTTTGATCGAAGATGGCCCCGATGCGGGTCTAGCGATAGATACCGGTTTTATAGTTTTAAACGATAAAACATATCCATTGATGCATGAATTTCTCGAGCAGTTGCAGGTGCCCGTTCGCTGGAGTGATATGTCTTTTAGCTACCACTGTGAACTCAGCGGCTTGCAGTATGCCGGAACGAATCTAAACGGACTTTTCGCACAAAGGAGTAATCTCTTTCGCCCTTCGTTTTGGAAGTTTCTTTCTGAGTTGGCTCGATTTTGTCGAAACGCCCTGAAAGATTTAGACGCAGGACGACTCGGCTCCTTGACGCTTGGTGAGTACCTTAAGCAGGGTGGCTATAGTCACCGTCTGACTAATGACTATCTCTATCCGATGGGTTCTTCGATTTGGTCAAGCCCTCGAGAGGAGATATCAGGTTTTCCAGCTCAAACCTTCGTGCACTTTTTTGCGAATCACGGATTGTTGTCTCTCAAAGATCGACCGCAATGGCAGACGGTTGTAGGTGGTAGCCACTCTTACGTGAAGCGATTTGCTGAAACCTTTAGCGGTAGCGTTACGCGAACAAGTCCAATTGATGAGATTCAGCGTTCTGAGAGTGGAGTTCGAGTCTGTCCGAGAGGAGGGAGTCCGGAAGAGTATGACTATGTTGTTATTGCGTCTCACGCAGACGAAGCACTTGCGATGATTGAAGAGCCAACACCTGATGAGCAAAGACTACTAGGCGCTTGGCGCTACGAAAAGAATCATACCGTGCTGCATACTGATCCC
>QIGM01000094.1 GCA_003230795.1 bacterium | reverse complement strand
TAACCAGCCAATTGAAGGCCCGCGTTTCCAAGCAAGTAAATTGCATACGGTGGGAACACTATTATAGTTCCCACATTTGCCATGGTTTTTCCAACTCCGGAACCGAAGAACCAGGTATGTCCGTAGTCACTAAGTTGCTCGCCAAACTCATCAGCGTTGGGTGCTCGTGTCTCTCCTCGAGCAAGGGCTGGAAGCGAGGGTGGCTGTTCTAGGGAAAACGAAACCGTTTGTACCGAATTATGCTCGTTTGAGAGCGGTGCTCGGGGCTTTGAAGAGCTGCAGCCGGCTACAAAGATCAGGCAGAGCACGCCTAAGAAGCGGTGCCGATGCAGAAATGCAGTATTTAACACTAACCCGATGCGCATATTGTTCCCAACTTGATTCTTAATTCCGACTATATTGACCGATTATTCTAAATCTCGCAGCAATAAAATCGCAGTGGTTAGTACGTGATTAAAACGTAAGCGCCCTTCAACAGAAGCGACTATTCAATTCTGGCAGGCCGGGGAGTATTTGCTCTCAATCCTGAGGGCGGGTTAATGTTTCCCGCTTAGGACAAAATCGTTTCAATTCCACAGAGGGTATCCTGTTGAGCAGTGCGCCGCTTAAAGAACAAGAGTTAAAAGAAGCTAGACCAGAGTTCGATCGGCCAGAATTCGATCGGAGCGGGCGCTCGAAAACAGCAGCGAACCATTCGGAGAAACGCCTGGTAGTAGTCGGTTCTGGTGTGCAGGAAGAAAATCACTTTGTGCGCGCACTTAGCGACCACTCTTTTGAACTCAGAAAAACCAAAGTTGATACTCTGCAGATAAACGTGGGGAAGATGTGCAATCTTACCTGTCAGCATTGTCATGTTGAGGCAGGCCCTAATAGAACAGAAATAATGACGCCATCGACTTTTGATCAGCTTTTCGCGCTTGCCGAAAGACTTGAGATTAAGACGGTTGATCTTACAGGGGGAGCTCCGGAGATGAATCCGGATTTTAAGAATTTTGTGCGCGGTTTTCGTAAAGTAGGTTGCGAGGTAATTGTCCGTTCGAACCTGACGATATTGGTTGAGCCGGGCTACGAAGACTATATTGATTTTTTCGTCGAGCAAGGGATCCACGTAATCGCAAGCCTCCCTTGTTACACTGAAGGCGCAGTCGATGCGCAACGTGGTGACGGCGTATTTGATGCGAGCATCAAAGCTCTGCAACTTTTAAATGAAGCCGGGTATGGACGTGAAAACGGCAAGCTCTTGCTTGATTTGGTCTACAATCCCGGTGGCGCAAGTCTGCCTGCTGCACAAAATGAACTGGAGCTCTCCTACAAGAAAGAACTAATGAAGCACTTCGATGTGAGCTTCAATTCTCTCTACACGATTACGAACCTACCGATTGGTCGTTTCTATTCAGACTTAAAGAAACAAGGAACGGCAGAAGTGTACGATCAGCTTCTTCGAGACAGTTTTAATCCTCAAACCGTTTCGAAGTTAATGTGTGCGAATACACTAAATATCTCTTGGGATGGTTGGGTCTATGATTGTGACTTCAATCAAATGCTAGAGCTTCCCATGTCAAGGGAACAGAAGGCCTTGCATGTTTGCGATCTTCTCGAATCGGATGAAGTTGAAGGTTTGGCTATCGCAACAGGCAATCACTGCTTCGGCTGTACGGCAGGCACGGGTTCAAGCTGTGGCGGAGAATTGGTCTAAGAGAGTCTATTATTCGCTATAGTCTCGCTCTAAGCGGACCCAAAGCGCTACAAAGAATATCCCAACGAGAAGTGCGAGAAGTGCGAACTCCCAAAATAGAGAGGTGTTCTCCTCGGCATTCTGAGTTGAACCAAGACGCGCTCGAGCAAGTTCTTGCTCATTATCTTGCGTTTCAAGTGTGTTTAACTCTTCAGCGGCAGTTTCGATTTCATTCTCAATAGTGAGTTCTTCAACCGCAGCGGAAGCTTTTGCAGCAGCAGCCTTTTTGGCAGCTTCGGCTTCTTGTACAAGCTTCACGGTTATCTCGTCTATCTCGTCGATTTCTTGTTCGATGACCGGAGTCTCCGTCTCCGCGGTTTTCTCTTGCGGCGAGGTCTTATCGACTGCGGCGATGTCCTGCTTAGTAGCTACAACTTTTTCCTGTGCTGGTTCTTCCATTGCTGGGCTGCCGTCATCAGGCTTCTCCGGAGAGTCACCATCTACAGCTTGCTCTTGATCAGCCTCGGTGCTTCCAAATAATTTGTTTGCTCCCGCACGAAGACTGCCAGCGAGACTCGCTAAGCCAAATCCTTGCGTATCACTGTCACTTGAGGTGTCTTCGGAGGTGTTCTCTTTCGCAGTAGGAGCACTCTGGTTTTTAGTGCTGACCGCAGGGCGTTTTGTTTTGCGTTGCGGGGTTTTTGCGGTGATTGAGTTTCTTGCTTGCTGCACAGACTCTTCTGTTTTCTGGGGCTTTTTCGCCTTGTGTCGGATGCCGTGCCTTTTTATGGCCAAGCGGATGCGCTTCATCAATTTTCGCAGCGTTTCGATGTTGGCCGTTCGAGGCATCTAATGATGCAGTGTTATCGAGTACGGCTTGAGCCCCACGCGGAATTCCGATGCCGTTCTCTTGCTCATATTTACGAATTAGTTCATCCGGACTATCAGCCGTGACTGCGGACTGAAGGCCGATGGAGTTAGATTTTTCTGCTGACTTTGAATGAGGGTGCGCGCTACCGAAGCGGCATGCCGAAACTGAGGATAGTAGAATAAGGGAGACAGCTAGGGAGAAGAAACGGCTGCCGCGGACTCCTGAAATTCTTTGTTGTACTGCGCAATTCATTGCATTACCTCCACCAATTATCTACAGCCTAAGTTTCACACTAGGTTTTTGTCAATTATCAAAGCCCGATTAGCCTTGTTATGGGGCAAAAGTTCTCATATACCCTGCATCTTATCTATTTCCGAGGGATTAATGCTTCTTTCTGGCTAATTTTTTCGTGGCAAATAGCTAAGTTACTGTAATTAAAAGTATTACTCTTGGCCCTCTTGAGAGACAGAGGGCATCGATCTTGATAGATGAAGGCTCTAAAGAGCTTTCTAAACTCCTTCGTAGCGCTGTAGAGTACGCCGCTACGAAGGAAATTAAATATAGGCTGAACAGAATGGCGGAAGAATTAGAGGTCTCCGGAGCGACTCGTTCCGAGAAATATCAGAGCATGATTCCGCAATTGGCGTCTTTGCTTGGGGATGAGGCAGATTTGATTGCGAATCTCGCTAATATTGCCGCCGTGCTTTCTGAGAACTTTGGCTTTCTCTGGGTTGGTTTCTACCGCAGAGTTGGAGAGGAATTAATCCTTGGACCTTTCCAAGGACCTGTTGCTTGCAGCAGAATTTCTATTCCGGACGGAGTGTGCGGAGCTGCTGTGGCGAAGGCGGAAACTATCATCGTGCCCAATGTGGATGAGTTCTCTGGACACATCGCCTGCAGCTCGAAATCGAAATCAGAAATTGCCGTTCCCTTGGTGCAGAACGGAGAGGTGAAGCTCGTTCTAGATGTCGATAGCGAAGAGTTCAATGACTTCTCCGAGCTTGATAAAAAATCGCTAGAGCAAGTGATGAAGCTAATTAATGAAAAATACCCTGCGCCTAATCCATTACTTCAAATGCTTTAGCATTCCATGATTGGAGTGTTAGGAGCAGGCGATCGGTGCAACGTTTCGCAGTAGGATTTGGATTCCACCGGTACCTTGCTTGGAGTAAGTGATGCTTTGTGACCCCTTGCAGTGATCTACTCGTATCGTGTCTTCAATGCAGCTACTGTCAGTGCAAAGTGGGTTGTGAGCGACTGCGACTCTCGTATCGTTCGGAACGATTAGTCCAGGCAGTAGGATTTCGCCGTGAACGCCCGCAGGCTCTCCGGCGCCTACCGTAATCGAACTCATGGCAGTGGCAGGAAAGCTTTCGCTATCAATTTTTCCAGCTTCGAGTGCTGAACGAGTCTGGGTAAATACGGTGTCAGCGATTCTATTGTATGCGTTTTGTTTGTACGTCCCGTAGGCTTTTGTCGCGAGTCCAGCGAGGATGGAGATAATCGCTACGGCTACAAGCAGTTCTATAAGCGAGAAGCCTCGACTGTTGTGGCTGTTTTGGTGTGCTGCTTCAGAAGTTGCGTGCTTAAGGGAGAGTTTCATTTATCTAAGGAATTTCCGCTTACAAAGGGGACGCGTTTGTTCAGTCCGGTTTACAGTTCGACTACCTTGCATAATCAAACAAATACAAAGAGAGAAGCAAGTAAAAACATCGAGAAACCTGGACGTTCCCCCCTGAAAGGGGACAAAGAATATAGTCATCAAGACACAGCAAACCCCCGATCAGGGTTTTTTCCACTGAAGGCCGCTGCCAAAGCAAATTACTTTCTATAATCAAAGTGTTTCCGCTACAGTACAACCTACTGGGAATTTCTTTTTACGATGACTATATGGCCCCACTTCTTACTTTTTCCACCGTCTCCAAGCGTTTTGGTGCCACGCAGGTATTTGACGACCTTTCTTTCTCGATTGAAGAAGACGAGCGACTCGGCATTCTTGGGCCAAACGGCGCGGGGAAATCTACGCTGCTGAAGCTGATGCTTGCCTCTGATGAGCAAGATAGCGGAGAGATTATTCGGCGCAAAGACCTGAGAGTTTCCTACGTTGCGCAAGAGGCAACATTTTCAGAGGAGGCAACAGCAGAGCAATTAGCAGAAGAGTCCGCTCAAGCCGCTGCGATTTCTGTAGCTGAGCACGGAGCGATTGTGAGCACTGCCTTCGGTCGCTTTGGTATTGATTACGGAGCCTCAAAAGTTTCGGAACTCTCGGGTGGTCAGCGAAAGCGACTGCAACTCGCACTCGCTTATTGTGAAGTTCCTGACTTACTTTTACTTGATGAGCCAACAAACCATCTAGATATTGAGTCAATTCTTCTGCTAGAGAGGGTTCTTAACGAGGGAGATATCCCTTGGGTCGCGGTATCACACGATAGATGGTTTCTTGAAAACGCGCCTTCGCGCGTGGCGGAAGTTAGTCGCGAGTACGAGAGTGGCATCCTTATCGCGGATGGCCGATATCGTCACTTTCTTGAGCGCAAGGGGGCTTACAGAGCATCCGCCGAAAAGTCGCTTGCAAGCTTTGAGAACAAAGTCCGTCAAGAGAAGGCCTGGTTACGTCAAGGCGCAAAGGCTCGCTCAACGAAATCGAAACATAGAACCGAACGTTCGTATGAAATGATGGACGAGCTATCGATGGTTCGTGCTCGCTCAAAAAGAAGTCAGGTAGATCTAGAGTTTCAGTTCTCCGAGCGTAAAACAAAGCGCTTGGTTGAGCTTTCTAATATCCATGCGGGCTACGACGAAACTAAAGTTCTCTCTGGCGTAAATTTTAAGCTCCTCGCAGGACAGGCGTTAGGTGTGCTTGGTCGAAATGGCACGGGTAAGACAACTCTGATGCGCCTTTTGTGTGGCGAAATCAAGCCGCAAATGGGAACGGTAAAACTCGCGACTGACTTATCAGTCTCCTATTTTAAGCAAATCGACGCCGGATTCGAGGCCAGCATTCCGCTAAAAGATGTGCTCGCACCAGAAAGCGATAGCGTGGTGTTTCAAGGCCAGACCTTGCACGTAAGCTCTTGGGCTAAGCGTTTCACCTTCTCCTTTGATCAACTAAACCAACCTTTCGGCACGCTTTCTGGAGGAGAGAAGGCCCGAGCCCGCGTTGCTCGATTAATGTTAGAGAGTCCGGACTTGCTCATTCTTGATGAGCCAACCAACGATTTAGATATTGAAACCTTAGAGATGCTCGAAGAAAGCCTAATCTCTTTCCGCGGTGCAATCGTGCTCGTGAGTCACGACCGTTTCTTGTTGAACCGAGTGTGCACCGGTTTCTTAGGTCTTGATGGAGAAGGCGGCGCGAAGATGTACGCCGAGTACGCCCAATGGGAACGCGAAGAGTTTTCCCCACCTCCGACTAAAACGAAACAAGCTAGAGAAAAATCCGCCCCGACGGCTCGAACTTCAAAATCAAGCAAACGCTTATCCTACATGGAGCAGAGAGAATTCGATTCCATCGAAGAGACTATTCTCGAGACAGAAGAAAAAGTGACAACGCTCGAGGACATGCTCTCTCAACAAGAGGTACAAGCAGACGCCGAACGCTTGCGCAAGCTATGTGCAGAACTAGACGAAGCACATCTAGAGGTCGAGCGCCTCTACGCAAGATGGCAAGAGCTCGAGCAAAAACAAACGATATAGTCATTGAGGAAAGAAGTTCTGAACAGCTTCTGATGACCATATTCTTTCCCCTTTTTTTGACGGGGGGGATCTTCGAGCTGTGTTTCCTTCTGTTCAACAGTCCTAAGTGTATTTGTCACATTACGAATATAAACAATCATAATGCACTAGAATAGGAACAAGAGAAGGAAGCAGTTCAATGCCATCACCTCAGGAGCAAAAACAGGGAACGCTTGCAGAAAATCAAACTCAAGAAGACCTAGACTTGAAGGAGATTGTTCTTCCCAAAGTCGAATACCTTCCGCAAGTTCATAACGTTCCCGGTGTGAAAGACTCAGCTTTCCTAGAACAAGTACAGAGATCTCAACACACCATTGCAAGGCACCTTCTCGATAATCCCAAGGGAGATGTGGTGGCAGAAGGTCAAATCGGAAATCTCACTCCGGAGATATATCAAGAGCGGAAGCAATCGAAAGAGATAACGATGGTGCAGGCAGCAGAAGTAACTTTTCCTAATGGCATTCCAAAAGATTTTTCATCACTTAACCCCGGTCAGCGCAATTCCCTCCAGGAAGAGGGGGCCGCAAGGACTCTATTCTTCTTAGGAGAAATCGATAGCGTTACTGGCGCTTTTAGTGAAACAGAAAGCACTCAAATTAAGGAGAAGCTCCAGCCTTTTATGGAGAAGTATGGC
>QIGM01000546.1 GCA_003230795.1 bacterium | reverse complement strand
AGGTCGCCGAGTCAAATGCTTCGGCTCTGATCACCGGAGAAAGCGGGACAGGTAAGGAACTAATCGCAAAAGCAATTCACGCAAACGGCGCTCGAGCAAGAAAACCATTTGTGGCGATAAACTGCGGGGCAATTCCAGAGAATCTAATTGAGAGTGAGCTATTTGGTCATAAGAAAGGCTCCTTTACTGGAGCGATAGCCGACAATCCGGGACTCTTTCGAGAAGCCGACGGAGGAACTATTTTTCTGGATGAAGTCGGCGAGCTTCCGCTTCATTTACAGTCAAAGCTTCTTCGCATCCTTCAGGAGCGACAAGTACGACCCGTCGGTGATACACACGATTATCCCGTCAATGTTCGGATTATTGCTGCGACCAATAAGAACTTAAAATCAGAGATTGCCTCTCATACTTTTCGAGAAGACCTCTATTACCGCCTAAACGTGGTGAATGTCGAGTTGCCCGCGTTACGAGAAAGACGCGAAGATATTCCACTTCTGGTAAAATATTTCAGCAACACGTTGAAGGCGGAGGGTCAGAGCATCCCTCAGATATCTCCGGAAGCCTTGAGCATGCTTAGTTCCTATTCTTATCCTGGAAATGTAAGAGAGCTAGAGAACATCATCGAACGAGCACTGGTTTTAGGCGGGCACGCGATACTACCGGAGCATCTGCCGGATGAAGTTCTTTTGGCAAAGAGCTCTCAAGCTACCCCAAGTCGAGGCCAGTCCTCGTTTGAAGGAAAAGAAACCGAGATTGTCATTCTGCCTATCGACCTAGAGGGCGAATTGGAAAAACTAGAGAGAGAATATCTCCTAGTTGCGCTCGCCCAAAGCGGCGGCGTGAAGAAACGTGCGGCTGAGCTGCTTGGACTCAACTTTCGCTCATTTCGATATCGTCTCAAGAAATACGATATGAGCGAGAGTAGCGATTAGCCGTCTCTAACGGCAGTCCAGATAGCCAATCCTCATCGATTCCCCTAAGTCTCTGTTTAGACAATGATTTTAGCTCGAGATTTATTTCGAACAGCAGAGCTATGATAAAAACACATAGCAAGTGACAAAAATTGTCCACCACAGTGCCCAAATACATATTTTGTCACTGCTAAGTTGTTCCGATTCTACTGTTTTCTGCCAAGAACGCCGAACATTCTATGGAACCTCAGCTCTAAGCCACTGCATTTCCAATAGATTTACCAGCGACAAAAATTGCCGAATTTAGCACCTCAGACTGCGGAATTTGGCATTGAGTTTGCTTATAGGTTTGCACACTGCGCGACAGCACTCAGTGATACCAACCGACAAGGGGGGTAGCAAAGCGCTGACGGGTTTTTTGGCTGAACTCTCCCGATAGTATCGGGAGTTATTTTGAACCTAACTGGAGTATCTACTCGATGAAAAATGAAAAGGGTTTTACCTTAATTGAACTATTGGTTGTTATCGCGATTATCGGAATTTTAGCTGCTATCGCTATTCCACAGTTTGCTGAATATAAGACAAGAGCTTTCAACTCACGTGCTCAGTCTGATCTTCGTAACGGGCTAACTGCTGAAGAAGCATACTTTGTTGATAACGAGCAGTATGCAGATTGCACAGACGCTGCTTGCGCTACTACTCTTCCTGGCTTCATTCTCAGCGGAGATGTAGAAATTGAATTTGCTTCTTCAGGTAGTGCCAGCGAAGAGTTCTCAGGTGCTTCATGCCACAGCCGTGGAGACCGAGATTACAACTGGGCTTCAACTGGTGGTAACAGCAACATCATGCAGAATTCCGACAACGCCGGAACATGCAGCCCATCGGCTTAATCGCTGGGTAAGATGAAGGAGCCTTCGGGCACTTTTAAAGGGAGCCTTCGGGCTCCCTTTTTTTGCCTTATTTTAGAGCAAAGAGTCAGTAGGCAAAGGCTAATAAAAAGCTGGAAACCTCAGCAATTCTCCACATCTAATCAGAGTAATGCGTACTCTAGTAAAAAACATCTCCACGGCAAGCAAAAATCAACGAGGGAGCCTCACGCTTGCGCTTCCACTCGTTATCGCTCTGATGATGGGCCTTATGAGCTGGTCTCGCACAGAACTACGCTCCTCTACCGCGGAAAAACTGGAACTCATATCTAAGAACCGAACACCGCTCTACCTACCCTCTTCGGAGAAGGTGAAGTTAATAACCTTAGGCTTCAATAACTTTGCAGCAGACATCCTCTGGTTTTCAACTTTGAACTATTTCGGCAAACAGTATGGAGCCAAAGAGGATCTTAAATGGTTTGCCCATATGTGCGACCTAGTCTCTAGCCTTGATCCAAAAGCGGAGCATGTCTACGAGTTTTGCGCGACGCTAAGTAGTTGGGTAGCGAAACGCCCCGAGGAGAGTGCGAAGTTACTGAAGAAGGCTATCGCAACTCGCCCCGACTATTGGCGCTACCATTATCTGCTTGGATTCACCGAATGGTATTTCCTTGACCGCAAGGATCTGGCGCAAGAGCGCTTCGCTCATGCATCAAAGCTTCCAGACGCCCCAACCTTCCTTGCATCACTCGCAACGCGATTAATGGTCACTGAGGACAGTCCCGACACGGCTATCGCTTTCCTCAAAGACTTGTTGGAACACTCTAATGACGAAACGGCGAAAGCGGCATTTCAGGAGAAGCTGAATCTCGCCTACATCAGTCGTGACTTGAGATACCTTCAGCGACTTTGCGAGAAGTATCGCGAAGAATACAATGCTTACCCAGAAAGCATGAGGACCTTAGTGGAAAAGAAGATGCTACGCGGCATGCCTCTCGATCCATTCAAATCCCCCTATACGCTTACCCAAGGCTCTTGCGAAGCAAAGACAACAAGTGGCAGAAAAGGCTTAGAGTTCTTCGGCAAAACGGCAAAGACGGGGCTCGCGAAGAATGGATAAGTCCGCGACAAGCCCTCCACTGCTCGAGCTTCGAGACCTGAGCAAGCACTTCCGCTCCTACTGGACCTTTAGCCCTATTCAGGCGGTGAGTAATGTCTCGCTCCGCATAGAACAGGGCGAGTCCTTCGGCTTTCTTGGTCACAACGGAGCCGGGAAAACTACGACAATAAAGAGCATCGTTGGTCTGATACGAGCTACAAGCGGCGAAATACTATTCTCGGGAAAAGCGCTTTCAAGCAATGAACAGCGCGAACAAATCGGATACCTTCCCGAACAGCCTTATTTCTACGATCACCTTAGTGTGCAGGAGACGCTCTCTTTTTTCGCCTCTCTCTACGGCATACCGTACCGAGAACAAGGAAGAGCAATCAGCGAAGCTCTTTCTCTAGTAAACCTTCGCGACCGCGAACGCAGCTCTGTTCGTTCACTTTCGAAAGGTCTGCAACAGAGAGTAGCACTCGCCCAGGCGATTTTGAATAAGCCAAAGTTGCTGCTACTCGATGAGCCTTTCTCCGGGTTAGACCCCATCGGTCGCAAGGAAGTAAGAGACCTCATCCTCGCGCTACGCGCTGAAGGAAGCACTATTTTCCTCTCCTCGCATATTCTCTCGGATGTGGAAGACATCTGTGACCGCGTTGCCATTATGGTCAAAGGCAGCATAAGAAAAGAGTTCTCCTTGGACGAGGCCGCAAGCCTGTTCGGTACGAGCTTTGAGCTGGTCATCGCTAGCGCCACGCCTGAGCAGCTTCAGATAGCAGACACTGTCGAGCAAAGCAGCACAGAAACTACCCAAGGAACCTACTCCACACTTCGCTTTGATACGTACGCAGACGCCGAGAGCGCCATTGACGAAGCAAAGCGACACTCAATACGAATCGTCTCATTCCGAACGGTAGGCCGCAGCCTGGAAGATATCTTTGTCTCGGCTACCGAAGAAGCGGAGGCTCGAACGGAATGAAAATCTACGCTATTGCACTAAATACCTTTCGTGAGGCTCTACGAAATAAGATCCTCTACTCCGTCGTTTTCTTTGCAATCTTGCTTGTCGGAACCTCGGCGTTCTTTGGATCGGTAAGTATCGGTAGCCAGTCGAAAGTAATAAAAGACTTCGGACTTTTCGCGCTTTCCTTTTTTGGCGTGATTCTCTCTATTACGATTGGCGTAAGCCTACTTAACAAAGAGCTGAAACAGAAAACGATCTACAATATCCTTTCGAAGCCGGTAGCGCGTTGGCAGTTTATTGTAGGTAAGTTTATTGGCCTCAGCCTCACGGTTAATCTGCTCGTCTCCCTAATGGGCCTGGCGCTGGTTGCCTTCGTTGGCTTCTTTGACGGAGAAATTGATTGGCTTCTATTTCAAGCAATTCTCTTTATCTTGCTCGAAGTCACCATCATGTCAGCGGTCACTATTTTCTTCTCTTCCGTGGTTGTGACTACAACACTTACAGGTCTATTCACTCTCGGCACCTACATCGCCGGCCGATCGATTGGCTATCTCTCACACTTCCTCGAAGAAGGCGCTGACAGAAACCCAGCGCTGCACTACCTGGTAAAGCTACTCGATTGGATTTTGCCAGATCTCAGT
>QIGM01000277.1 GCA_003230795.1 bacterium | reverse complement strand
TCTCTCCAAGTTGACCTGGATAAAAGCCTGGCAGGTAGTTCGCTAAGTCGAGCCTGCCGTCACCGTCGTAGTCACCAGGAACTGGGATAGATGCAGGCTCCCCTAATCGCCAAGTTCCCAAGAGCGCTTCCTCGGCTGAAACACTTTCGCGCAAGGCTCCAAAACCGCCAAAGGAATAACTGCTCCACAGCGGTGACTCTTTGAGAGAATCTTCAAAACTCAGTAAATCCTCCATGCCGTCTTCATCACTGTCGAATACCACCTCGCCGAGACGCTTGCGAAATCGACGAAGCATGGAGACACGTTCTCCATCTTGGAAGACGGAATAGCCATCAGCGTTTAATCGCGCAGAAGCGGCAGAATACACTTGTGTGAATCTCTCGGAACTCCAATCTGCATCATGCCCTCTCTCAAACAGCAAGCCTTCACCTGTGACAGTGTCGCCTTGATTTAAACGAAACGCTGAATCCTCCGCCGCAGGAAAGAGTAGAAGCCTCTTGCCGTCTCCACTTAAATCGAGCTGCCAGTCTGAAATAAACTCCACACGAGGTATTGCCTTACTACCCTGCCCTTCTCTCCAAGTCCGCAAGCTCGTCTCTTTTTGCACACCCCCACTTTCTTCGAGAAGAAAGGCAATGCTCTGGCCGAGATCATCAAACGCAAACGATTTAATTTTTCCACGTGACAGCGGAATTTCCTGAACGCCTGCCCCTTCTGTCCAAAGATAAAGAGCCTCCTGGCTTTCAGCCCCCAAACCTTTATCTACTGCTTGATGCGCCAATACTTTACTGCCATCACTGTTTAGCACCGGCTTGGAGATTAGCTTCCTTCGAGCGAATGGTTCCGAACTAGAAAAACTCGTCAGTCGAACTCCACGTCCTTTCGTGCCGCTTTCGCGAATGGGCCTGCGTATTCCTTTCTCGCCGAGCTCGTACATCGGGTAGACGAGCGCAAGCACGAGGACTAGAAACAGAAGGAATAGAGCTATCGATTCGAAACTAGAGCGTTTCATCCGACCTACCTGACTGAAAAAGCATGTAACAGAAACACAGAGCACAAAGTATCAGCGCAAAACTTGGCATCAGAAAATAATCCTCACTCGCATGAAGCCAAAGTACTCCAGCGTCTGGATACGCAAGGTTCAAAATTAAGACTAGCGCGTTAAAGGCGCAACCAAGAAGAAACACGAAGAGCGGTAAAACACTATATGCATCGGTAAGGCTTGCGGCGGCAATAAATGTCAGAGCAATCGCTGGGTAAGCCCAATGATGATTCAGAGTATTTCCCCCACAAGCAAACACCAAGGACGCGATACTCAGTGCGATAAGGCAAAGGAGCAGTAAAGGTCTTACGCTAGTATTTCGCAAAGTCGTAGTCGAATACGAAAGAACTGCGAGGACAAAGAGAATTGGACCAATCGCAAAAATAAACTGAAAGAAGCTCACAGAAGCGAGTGCGGAAACAAAGCGATATGGCTCAAAAAACAAGTCTGAGATGTGCGCACCCGGATGGAAGACATCGAAGGGATACCAAAAATTCTCCAATTTCGCTTGAGCGATATCTAGGAATGAATTCTCGCTCAGATAGCGTCGCAAGGCATCCATAAAGCTTAACCCACTGACATCATCATCCCAAATACAAAACAAATGAAGATACTGCATGCGAGGTGAGTTTGCTGGCAGCGTTCGCTTCAGCAATAGCCATGGCAGTAGGGCAACGCCAAGCGTGCCTGTGATATACACTATTTCGCGGAGATTCTCGCGCAGATGCCAAAGACGCACATCGGGATGCGGCAAGGCAGATCGAACTGCGCGCTGGAGCATCCAGAGCGAGCGAGCAAAAACAAAGAGCAAAATTGGAAACAGATAAAACACTGACAGTTGGTGACTAAGATAGGCACCGGCTGCCATTAGCCCAATGTAGATTCCTTGCGTTTTCGTCTTTCCCTCTCCAAGAACCCCCTCTCCAAGAACCAGGAGCACCACGACAAGCACGTAGTAGGTCATGAAAAACTTAGGCCAAGTAAAGAGGATGTTAGTAAAGACAAACGATGAGGTGGCAAGAGCAAGCATACTCCAGCAGGCGACTCTCGAGGAAAAAAGACTTCGCGCAAGAAAACAAACAGCGAGAAACGCTAGCATGTTGAGATACACCATCACGCACTGGAATAAGAAAAACACGACCGGTGATGTGCTAAGCCAAGCGCTCTTTTCAGACGCTCCCAACATCAGAAAAACCGATGCCACGATAGAACCTGCAAGAGGACCGCGAGAGGTTGCTGCCCATGTAGGCACAACCTCGAATGCATCAAAAGGTATGTCTTCAACGAGATAACGGGCAAAATTGAAGGGGATAATATTATCGAGTGGCATTCCCGTAAGAAGACGAACACCTTCCCCGCTGACGCTTTCCAGAGCTCCGTCAGGAAACGCTGCCACAGAGACAACTAAAAGATAGTAGGCAAAGATAAACAAAATCCCTGGCAGCACGTCTCTAGATAAAAGCCTTCGGAATCCCCCACGTCGCGCGCAAAACCAAATTGACGAGCCGAAGAGAAGATAGAGAACGTAAAAGCTCACTGAGGAACTAAAGCCTAAGTAACGGATACTTAGTAGCAGGGCAGAAATGAGCACTGCGCCGATACCGAAACTGCAGGCGCAGCGCTTATCCTCAGGTAGACCGAATGAGAGCAGGTAGCCGCAGGGATACAGCAGCAAACTAAGAAAGAGGAAAATCCCTGTCGAATACAACAAGAGAGTCGACATTAAACTAGAGCCGCCTATTTTTGGTAAATCTACTGTGAATTAGGGAGCCCGCACTCAAGCTAAAAGGGCCAGAGTAAAACCCTTGTACCTCCAAGCACATCTTTGGAGACGTATTTGCCGGTAAAATATCCAGAAAATGCTTAGAGGCTGCTCTTTATGCCCTACCTAACTCTCTACTGCTAAACATTTTCGCTGTTTTTTGATACTACTATCTTCGTTTTCGCTGCAAATTAATCACTAGACTGGTCGATTTAAGGCTGGCTCTGATTAAACCGTCATCTAGACTCATGAGACAGCTCGCCCGAATAACATGTTACTCACTAACCCTCGCAGCCCTTCTGCTGCCCGGCGATAGAGCCTACGCTCAACTCAGCGATACTTTTGACGTAAAAGCCACGCTGCAACTCTGCCCAGAATTTCAATTCGGCGGCGTCGAGGTAGATGTAAAGTACACTGTCGGCGTGGACCCGACTCTCATAGACGCTGAGGTAGTGGACTCCTCGATAAACACCTCAAATAATACCGGCACCTATACCGTGAGGCTGCCTTCTTTTTTCGGCATAATTCCTTTTAACATCCAGGCCAACTGCCGAAACATTCACGGCACCAGCGATGTGTCCAATTCTCTTTCAGTCACCAACTGCGACAATCTCGCACTCTTCGATACTGATCAGGACGGCATACCGAATCACTTCGAAGACACGAACTGCGATAACTTCTTCTCTCCAGGTGATGCCAGTAATCCTGACAATGTCGATACTGATGGAGACGGAGTTCGCGACCTAGTTGAGGGTCTGCAAGGCTTCGACCCAACCAACCCTGGTTCTAGCCCTCGGCCCTACATCTTCTCTGGGCAAGTGTTTGACCCAGACGGCGATCAAAACGCAAACGCCGTAGTCTGGCGAAGTGGTGTCGGTTCTTGGTTCATTAAGGACTTCGCTACACCTGGCAATGTTCTTGCCTTTCCTTTCGGCTTACCCGCAGATATTCCTTTTACCTACTCACCCGCTGGCCTCACCTCAGACGTTGGAGTGATTCGTTTCATCGGAAATCAATTGCAATGGCTGTTTCACGGCGCTGGATTCTTACGCAGCACAGGTGCTCGTGCTAACGCCCTGACTTTTGGCTTGTTCGGAGACAACATCATTATCGGCCCTTGGGAGAACCAAGGTGTGAGTAATCCCGCTGTCGCCCGTCTATTTAACAATCAGTGGACCTTCTTCATTTTCCAATCCGACGGAAATATTCGCACTCAGAACTGGGGCGGAAACGGAGACATTCCAAAAGTCCAAGACTACGACGGTGATGGCCTGTTCGACATCGCCGTATTTAGACCATCAACCCAAAAGACTTTTATCATCGGCTCTGCAAACGCCGAAGTCTTCACCTACGAGTTCGGCACAGGAACCGCCGACCACACCGTTAGAGGCGATTACACCGGCGACGGCATTGGTGACGTATCTTTCTGGGAACCAATCAGCGGACTATTTACAGTTCTCACCAGCGACAACGGCTTCAACACCGCCCGCGCTGAACAAAAAGACCCTCTACACTACCAAGAGCTACAGCTCGGACTATTCAATGTTCACCTTCCAATAAATTGGAACGTCCAAAACGGACAATTGCTCTTTACCGTAGTAGACCAGCCGGCCTAAGATTCTTCCGCCCCGACAACGAATCCTCCAACCCACCCCAAGTCTTCCAATGGGGCCTCCCCGGAGACCACCAGGGTTAATTGAGCACCAAGGGTTTTGGTACCGAAGGCTTCGCTCCATCCACAGACGGCAGCCGCTCGTCCAGAATAGAATCATCCTCAGAGCTTTGCTCTTCCTCTCCACTTACCGTCTCCATCGCACTCGAACCAGCCTCAACGATACTCAACCCAAGACTCGAAATAATTTCAGGTATCAAAGCGACAACATCTGGATAAGGAAAATCAAGCGTTCCAGTTATCGGCAAAGGCACCCAAACGCCCGCAAGCTTGAGGTTCGTAACAAGAGCAAGACTTTCATCAAGTCCAACCTCGCCCTTAAAATCTAACATCGGTAAAAGGTTAGGATTGAATCTGGTTTCAGTGATAAGAACCGATCCGTTCTTCAACTCCGTATTCAGACGGAACTCATCCATATGGAGCTTACCGCTTTCCTTAATCATATCCCCGAAGGCTGACATAGAAGCCATCACCTCATCGGGAAGCAGCACAGTGCCAATCGACCCCGAGGCATCGCCTAGCGCGCTAAATGGAAGAAAAATCAAATTAAACGGTGGCGAGTCCTGAAGATAGGCGGGAATGTCGACATCTTTGCCTTCCATTGCAAATGAAGCTGCGAGTGTTTTCTTTAAAGAATTCTCTGTTTCTGCTCGAGCGTTCGCACGAAAGCGAAGAGATAGTAGCTTACCATCAAGTTCGTTTGTCTGGCCGCTCTCGTCAAGAAGAGAAAGAAATGGACCGATGGCAAAACCCTTCCCATCCATTTTTACTGAGAACAGCTTCTCACTGAAGAGCTTCTCCACTCGAGCAGAAGCGGTAAGTTCTCCGCTACCCTCCTTCAATCGAAATTCGGAAACGTTGAGCTGCTCATTATCTAGAACTGCGAGCAAACGAACGTCGTTCAGCGTCAGCGTATCGATACCGAGAGAGCCTATTTCGATTTCAAGGCCAGCCTTGAGTAAGGATAGTTGAGCAAACTCTGGTGTGCTTGACGCCTTGAGCTTCAGCTCCTTAAAGGTCAGCGGTGCGTCTCGTTTTCCAAGCCCGTTTTGTATCAAGAGACTAGCCTCGGGAATCTCAAAAGAACCTTCGAAAAGTTCCGCCGAGGTCTTCAGCGACAAGGAACCGTTTAGCGCTAGCTTCTCAATGACCGCAGCCTCCGGACTGAAGAAATGCACAAGCGTATGTGAAAGGGTCTCTATCTCCGCATTAACCTCGAGGTCCTTCTCCCCTCTCAGCAACGCCTCTCCCGTGGTGAAGAGAAGCGCCTCCTCCCCATGCCGAAGATTAAAGCGGCTCCACGCAAGGGAAAGACCCTCTGGATTTAACAAAAGATTCAACTCGGCATCGAGGCTGACATTTCGGAATTCTTTTCCTCTCAAACGTCCGTCTGCGTTCTTGAAATCTATTACTACTTTTATATTCTGAGGGTTAAACGCACGACTGAAGTCAACTGAACCGCCAATACCAAAATCCCCACGATCTAGTTCAAGCAGGTCGCCAATTCGGATCCCTCCACTCGTTGCGAACTTAAGCTGAGATGGAGCGGCATTTTGGAACATGGGTGAGCTTAGCTCTAAACCCCTAAGTTTAACGTGCTTAATGACCGAGCCATCTTCTCCGAGCTGTTCGAACACAACGACCGTATTCCGAATGGAAAAATCCTTAACCTGAACAACAGGTGTTTCAGACTTTTCCGACTTAGGGCTTTCCTCAGGCGATGCCTTACTCGCGGGCAAATTCCAGCTACCATCAGCGGCGAGACGGAGAGTGAGCTCGAGACTATCGAAGTACAATTGTTCAACGGTATGAGGATCAAAGAGC
>QIGM01000276.1 GCA_003230795.1 bacterium | reverse complement strand
AAGCGTCGACATATTGCGAATTGGCAGCTCCTACTTCGCAGTAGGCAAGGACGGTAGTGGAAAGGTCAGAAAGCCCACCCATTATTCTTCCGTAGATCTAGGCACACTTTTGAGCCAACCTCGTAAAGTAGCAAACGGATAATTGCGTAAGATTCGCGGTTTTCGCCGCGAATACTTCATCCACCTTTCAACATCTTATTTGTTCTGGAAAAACCCTATGTGCTTGGGCACGGCGCTCCCGCACATTCGCAGGATTAGACTAGTTCAAAAATCAGATGCCCACGACAATCCTACGCCCTTACTACCTCACCTTCAGAAATCGATTTAAGGCTCGAGATCGCTCCAGGCATGCCGGAAAACGAGACCTGCTTCTGTTCCTCGTCACATTCATTATCATGGCTTGTATTTTTCTCGGGACCGTAATGGTCCTTCGATCACTTGCGTTCGATAAAATGCTTGAAGTGATAGTACCCGTGAAAATTCTCGGACTGCTCTTCTACGCGTTCTTTGTTCTCTTGGTAATCTCAAATACTGTGGCCTGTATCGGAAACGTCTACAACTCGCAGAACATGAACCTTCTGCTCTACACCCCTGTTTCTTCGCTGCGTCTCTACCTTGCGAAACTCATCGAAACGCTTTTTGAAACCAGCACGATGTTCGTTGTCTTTCTTTTGCCTGTTGGTCTTGCCTATATTTTTGCTCTTGATGTACGCCCTGGCTTTCTCCTAAGCTCAGCCGCAATCGCAATTCCCTTCCTGATGATACCAACCGGAATTGCAATGGTAATAGGAACTGTTTTCGTACTATGCGCTTCCTTTGTCTGGCGTCGAGGACTCTTCTTTCTTCTCTGCCTACTCAGCATGGGCGCATGGGCCTTGTACAGTCTCATTGATCTTCTCGGCGAGATAGAGCTCAAACGAGGTGGCGCTAACGCCATCGTTCAAATTATCGGCGTTTTCGAGAATCCGAATCCTCTCTGGTTACCTTCCAGGTGGGCCTCAGATCTAATCGCTTACTTCATCCTCGGTACTGTTGAAGCGGCCGATACGAAAATTCTTCTTCTCGTTGCCAGTGCGATAGGCTCAACGGCTTTGGGGTATCTTGTATTTGACCGTTTCGTTTTACTAGTTCGAAGCTCAGCGAATGTCAGTCATAGAGTTGAAGAGGAAGAACGAACCCTTGGCGGCACAAAGGAGATGGATACTGTTCGACTCATCCTTGAGAGTGTCTACACCCGCCTGCCGCTACGACAGCAGACTAGAGCGATTATACTTAAAGATTTGACGTCGCTGGTGAGAGACCGCGCACAGGCACTTCAACTGCTAATGTATCTCGGTTTTGCAATCGTCTACCTCACAATCATAAAATTCATGAGCGCGGCACTTGGGCTCGCTCCGGTTGCCATGCTGGCTTGGTGGGCGTTCCTCGCGAGCATCAATATACTATTTGCTGGCTTCATATTGACTGCCGTTATGACGCGGCTCGTGTATCCGTCAATTAGCCTTGAAGGACGTGCCTTCTGGATTCTTGTCACAGGCCCTATCGACCTGCGAGAACTAATACGTGCGAAAGTCACCTGTTGGTTTCCGCTCGCGGTATGCGTTTCTGTGACTTTGCTTCTTGCCGGAGTCTTCGCGATTAATCCATCGTTCGCGCTCGTGGTTTGCTCAATCTATATTGGCGTTTGTATGAGCATAGGGTGTACTTCATTGGCGGTAGGCATCGGCTCAATGTTTGCAAGCTTTGAGTGGGAGTCACCCAATCAGATCAGCGCTGGATTTGGTACTCTGCTTCTACTACTTGGCAGTCTAACCCTCGTACTACTTACGATGATCCCTGCATCAATTATGACGTTCTTGATAATGATTCCCCAACTCCGAGTTAAAGTTGGGCCGTTCCTTTGGCCTTGGGTCCCTTGCGATGAACGTAGGGATTGGTCGTTGGGTTGCGAACAAGGGAGCCGATGCGCTCGAAGAGCAAAGAAAGTATTAACGGCCTTTAGACACTCTCTACCACTAAGGCTGTTGCCTCTCCGCCGCCATTACAAATACCTGCGACTCCGTACTTTCCGCCGGTGCGCTTCAACGCGTAGAGCAGAGTCGTAAGTATTCGAGCACCGGAGGCACCGACTGGATGCCCAATAGCGACTGAGCCGCCATTAACGTTTAGTTTCTCTGATGGAATATTCAGCTCTTTCGCACAGGCGAGAGACACCACGGCAAAAGCTTCGTTAATTTCGAAAAGATCAATGTCGTCAACTTTAAGAGAAGCCTTGCTTAGGGCATCCTTAACCGCGCCGACTGGCGCGGTGGTAAAGCGTTCCGGCTCTTGCGCAAACCAACCTTGCGACACTACTCGCGCTAAGGGAGTCAGACCGTTCTCTTCGACATACCCTTGAGAACAAACTAGCATCGCCGCCGCTCCATCGTTAATTGAACTAGCATTTGCCGCAGTCACGCTACCGTCTTTTTGAAACACTGGCCGCAAGCTCGACATCTTCTCAGGCTTACCTCTTGGCGGTTCTTCATCCTCGGAGAACTCAAGCGTGCTTCGTTTCTGTTCAATTGATATGGAGCAAATCTCATCCTGGAAGTAACCAGACGATATCGCCTCATTCGCCCGACGATAGCTTTCTATTGCGAACGAATCTTGCGCCTCGCGACTAAGCTCGAACTCAGTCGCACAAAGCTCCGCGCAATTTCCCATATGCATGTCGTTATAAACGTCCCAAAGCGCGTCGCAAATCATGCTATCGACCGCTTCGGTGTGACCTAATCGTGCGCCACTCCGCATCGTCGGGAGAAGGTAAGGCGCTCTCGACATATTCTCCATACCACCGGCGAGAATCGCTTGCGCATGCTGAAGACGAATAGAGGAAGTAGCCAACATCACGGCCTTCAATCCGCTACTGCAAACTTTATTTATTGTCATCGCCTGAACAGATTTCGGAAGACCAGCCCGAATCGCAGCTTGTCGAGCAGGGGCCTGGCCACAGCCAGCGGTGAGCACACAACCAAGAATCACCTCGTCTATCGAATCAAGTGATACCAAGGCCTTCTCTATGACTGCCTTCAAAACATGCGCGCCTAGCTCAACCGCAGGCACCGACTTCAAAGTGCCTTCAAAACTCCCGACGGCAGTTCGTTGCGCCGCGCAAAGATAGACCTCATTGCTTTTGCTCATTTTCCACTCCGGAGATCTCTGGTCACAATCGCAATCATATCCCGAGCAAAGTTCTCTTCGCGTTGATAATGCTCAAGACCGGCTATAAGCAACAGCACTTGTTGATAGTGATGCAATGCTTCTTCTTTCTTATCAAGCTTAAGATAAGCGTTTGCGATATCGGTATGAAACTCAGGATCGTTGGGATCCAAACTTACCGCCCGCTTATACTGGAACAAGGCCTTATCCATCTCGCCCTTCTGCTCATAGATGTTACCCAGATTATCGACAATCCAACCTTCACCAGGACTGAAGTCTACGGCCGTCCTCAAGGATCTCTCCGCATCCGATAATCTTCCAACTTTTCTATAGGCGTTACCGAGATTCACATGAGCCATAATATGCTTCGGCTTATATTTTATCGCAGCCTGGTATTTTAATATCGCTTCGTCTGACTTCCCGAGATCTTCTAGAACATTTCCTAAACCAATTAAGGCTTGCGGATAATCCGGACGAACCTTAAGGCAGGCCAAATACGCTTTTCTTGCTTCCTCGAGTTCTCCTCTTTGATAGAGCTTATAAGCTTTATCGTGCAGAACAGAAGATTTATCACGCGCGCCAGCCCCCTCACATCCAAGGAAACAAACGAGCACGAATGTTGGTATCAAAAGCAATCTAAGCATAGGAGCAGTATACATTATTGCGCGGCCCCTTGCTCATTCGATTTCACCGCGCTCGACGCTTCAGTCTGCGGCTGTTCTTTCTGCGGTGCCTGCACACCTGGAACGCTTAAAGGCTTCGCAGGAGCCCGACCTGCACGCTTCAATTTGGTCTGCTCTTTAACATCATCACCAAGCTTACGTACGGTAGACCCAAGCTTATCGAGCGAGTCAGATAAACGTTTAAAATCTTTCTCAATTTTCTTTTCGTGTTCTTTGAGGTCACTACGTACCGCGCCTACGGTCTTCATGAACTCTTTACGCTCTTCGGCCGCGGCTGCCGATGCTTCGTTAAATTTATTCAGCAATACTTCTTCGCGAAGCTGTTTATCCTGACCTGGAACTACATCTCGTCGCACTTCTTTAATGATCAACGGACTTGCCTCAACACCTGAGCCCTCAACGACGATGGTATACTGAAGCAAAATAGGGGCTGATACTTTCCCCTTCACCTTTCGAGTTCGCTCAGCTTCAAAATAGAAGCGGGAAGCAATCGGCCCAAGCAATTCATACTCTATCGTCTCCTCACTCACCGCAAGTGTCTGCGACCTCCCACCTGATTTCGATGCCAGTCGTTCGGCGTCGAAAACGGTCTGCATAAAGCTTGCCTGTGCTTCCTTGGACAACATGCTTCCTGCTTGCTCAAAAACAGAGTCGATTGAATCAGAAGTATATTCTCCAGTTAACTTAAGGAAGGAGAGCGCAAATTTTTCATGAGCCTGGCGATACTGCGATTCGTTCTCTGAACAGGCGAGAAATAGAACTAAAGCGAACGACAATAAGAATTGAAACACGCCGCGAAGCGTCAACCGAGACAACCCTAGATGTTTATTTTGTTTGATGGCTAAAATCATTCGGCAAAGGCTAATCAAGTTCTCAAACATCCTGGGCCCTCCTAGAACGCGAACCTCCTAGAATACACTAGATTCGAAGGGCTATTCAGATCCTCATTGTTATTGCGTATCGTAAGAATGATCGAGCCAAAAAGATGAGGGCCGACTAAACGTGTAAGGGCCATCCCCAAGACTCGCCCAATTAAGTCAGTCGATTGACTTAATTCATATTTTCCCGTAATTACTGCTGATTAGACACCAATCAAGAGGGTACACCTTGCCTAGCCAAGTAAAGGAAAGTCAAAAATTGCCGGAACTTAGTTCCAAGGACGCCCTACTTGAGGCCGGTGCACGGCTGTTCTCAGAGAAGGGTTACCGTGCGGTGAGCACACGAGAACTGACAGAGGCTGCCGGTGTTAACCTAGGGAGCATCCAGTATCATTTTGGCTCTAAATCCAATCTCTTCATTGAGACGGTGAGAAGTCTATTTCTCCGTCAGCAAGAGAGTCGACCATTCTTCCCCTACGAGCGTGCATCAGATTCACGCTCAGACGTAGCCGTCGATATTGTCTTTTTTATTACGGCATTACTCGAAGACATCTTTTTCCCCGTCGGACCTGATGTCTGCAAACTGGTCAACAGAGAGATGCTTGGATCCATTGAAACTCTGCCGGAAATCTCCGAAGCGCTCGTCTCTACTATTGCCGATGAATTTTACGGCCCTGCGGATAAAAGATTGCAGACAAACCTTAGCCTACTGCTTCCGCAAGCCTCAGAAGACGAAATCTTCTTGTTCGCTAAAAGCATAATTGGCCAATGCTGCTTTTACGCAACGAATAAGGCCTTCGTTGAGCACCTCCACAACAGAGATTACTCGACGCGAGAAACAGTTTCAAAGGTAAGAGAAAATATCGCCAAGTTTTCTTTGCAAGGACTCGGAATGTCATCAGAAGAAATAACGACGGTGCTACGCACCGTTTACAAGATCGAAGGACCAAAGGCATGAGGAAGCAAATTTTAATCGGGGTAGGAGCGATGCTAGTCGTCGTTATCGTTCTCGGGTTTGTTAAGTATCTGCAAATTTCTGCCGCAATTGCTGAGGGGAAATCAAGACAGCGCCCACCTGATGCTGTTACCTCCATAGTCGTCGAACAATCAAACTGGGCTGTAACGCAACGTGCAGTTGGCTCACTTCGTGCGGTAAAAGGTGCGATGCTAAGCGCAGAAGATATGGGAAGGGTTGCAAGCGTGAATTTTAATTCAGGCACTGCTGTCAAAGAGGGCCAGGTACTGATTAGCCTCGATACTAAGGTCGAAGAGGCGCAACTCGCAGCAGCCCAAGCTCGTCTTAAGCTGGCATCCATAGACGCGAAACGACAGGTCAAATTGAGAGAGATAAACGCCAACGCCCAAGGAGATCTCGATTCGGCTCAAGCGAGCTTAAAAGAGGCAAAGGCAGAAGTAGCGCGCATTAAGGCTATGATTCGTCGGAGACAAGTAGTAGCTCCTTTTGACGGCGAAGCCGGCGTGAGACTCGTCAATCTTGGTCAAATGGTCAGCTCTGGAACAGGGGTTGTCTCCCTGCAAGCCTTCAATCCTCTTTACGTGGACTTTTCCCTACCTCAGAAGAATCTGAGCCGTGCGAAGGTGGGAACTCCGATCAGCCTGAAGATAGAAGGTTTTTCGAATTCAAAGTTTTCCGG
>QIGM01000102.1 GCA_003230795.1 bacterium | reverse complement strand
TATGCCTGAAGTGCTATGCTCAGATGCTGAGCAGACAAACTAGAACCGAGCGAGGCTCTTGAAAACGTTGAACGCGATATGTCGAGTTGGCGCATTAGTTTTACTCTGCACTGTGCTCCTTGCAGGTTGTAAGGATTTAAAGTCAGAGCTTGAGAAGCGTGCGCGTGCTAATTCTCTGAGAAAAACTAACCCGCAGACAAAGCTAGCAGCTAACGGCTGTCCGCCGGGATTGGTTCCTCGTGGAAAAACAGATTCCTCTGGGCGTCCGGAATTTTGTGAGTCGGCTCAGTACGACGGCTCGGGTGTCGAAAGAATTGGCGAAGATTGGCCCAAACCGAAAGTTCGTTATATATTACAAGGCGATCTCCTTCGAGTCTCACGATACTACCAAAACGGAAACCCTCAGTCCGAGTCCCATTTTGCTGATAACGTGAAGCAAGGTGAATCAACTGAGTGGTATAAGGATAGAACTCTTAAGTCGAAGGGTATCTACCGAGGTGATAAAGAGCACGGTCTATTCAAACGGTATCACAGCTCAGGAAAGCCCAAAGAGGTTGGAACGTATCAACAGGGTATGAGACAAGGACTTTGGACCTTTTTTGATAAGGCGGGACGCATTAGGCATCGCACTGAGTTTCGTTTAGATCTTCGTCATGGTAATTCCGAAACGTTTGACCTCGCCGGTGTTCGGGTCGCGCACGGTAGCTTCGATCGCGATAAGAAAAACGGTAGGTGGCTTACCTATTATCCAGACTCAAAGCCCAAAATGGCAGGCTCATACGCAGGCGGCTTAAAGGAAGGGAAATGGACAACTTACTATCCTACCGGCAAGGTTCAGGCTGTGGCCTATTATAAGGAAAATCGCGTGGTTCCGAAGCAAACCCTGCGAGGAGAGGTGGCGTTTCGAAGAGGAGACATACTTGGCGCCCGGCCACCGGTCGCTAGAGATAACAAAGCGTCTGTCAGAACTCCGCAGAAGTTAGATACCAGAAAACCAATGACGAAAGGTAAAGGATGGCGTCCACTATGATTGCTAGTCTGAGCGGATATAACTCAAGCAAAATAGTGCGATAACGGAGGCTTGGATTTTTTGAATATTCGCTTTTTGTGTTAGCGTTTCTGTGAATACTTAGGCCCTACTATTTGATTGAAGAAGGCGGAAAGATGGAAGCAGGACAGCGCAGAGAGGTTTACAGAGAGAAGACTGGAGAGATCGTAATTGAGGTCTTCCCAGAGTTCCTCGAACGGGAATCGGATCTCGAGCAATCTGTCTACGCCTATGTCTATACGGTTCGCGTGCGTAATCTCGGTGCCGAAGCCGTAAAGCTCATCAACCGTCATTGGGTCGTAATATCTGGTGGTCGCCAAATTGCGGATGTGAAGGGCGAGGGGGTTGTTGGCCAACAGCCATTACTCAAAGCTGGAGAAGAGTACGAGTACACCAGTGGAACAATTATCGTCGATCCGGTGGGCTCCATGCATGGTACCTATACGTTTCAAACGGAAGGGGGAGAGTTTTTAGACGTAAGTATCCCAACGTTCAACTTGTTCTATATGCACTCCGACGCGATTCATTGATGTGGATACCGTTTTTCGGCAATTGCTTTGGTTACTCGGGTTAGATTTTCTTTAAATGCGGGTCTGCTCTCGTCTAGTGAGCTAGAAATTTCGAACTTCTCTTTTGCCTGTACCAGCATTCCTTGTTTCTCGAATATTATGCCGAGGTTGTTCTGATGCATGGCGACGTCAGGGTCTATTTTTAAAGACTTTTCGTAAGCTTCTTCTGCGTCTGATAAACGTCCTGCGAGAAAAAAGCTGTTTCCTAGACTTCCCCAGGCGGCAGCATTTTCTGGTTCCGATGTTATAACTTCCTTGACGATAAGGATGGCTTCCTCATTCGCTCCGGAGGTTCGAAGCGAATGCGCTAAGTTTAAATTGGCCTCAGTGTTGTCAGGCTCAAGTTCTCTTATTTCTCGAAGAACCTCTAATGCTTCAACGGTTGCGCCTTCTTTGCGAAGCAGAATCGCGAGAGATTCTCTTGCGCCTACGTTGCCTGGGTCGAGTTCAATCGCATTACGAAAATCATCCGCGGCGCTGGTTTCCTTACCGAGGCCAAGTCGGACGCGCGCAAGGTTTTCATGGAGCACGGCAGTCTTTGGGCTTTGTGCAAGGGCTTTGGCGTAGACATCTTCAGACTCTTGGAGTTTGCCCGTACTAAAGAGTCGATATCCTTCAAGTGCAAGCAAGGCAGCGTTATTTGGTGCGATTTCAAGACCGTTAGAAATTACTGGTCGAGCTTGTTTAAACTCCTTTTTCTGAATCAACGTTCTTGACTCGGTGATTATCGTATTGAGTTCGTTTGCAAGTAATTGTTTGGATTTGCTCGTGTCTAACCGCTTCAAGGCGCGCCGAGCGTTCTGTCGCACATAGCGGACTTTATCGTCGAGTGCAGATGCTATTATTTTTTCTGCATTCTCCCCGCCAAGTGAGCTCAAGATTTCTACGGACCAGTACCGAAGTTTCCAATCTTTGTTGTTCGCGAGAGCTTCCACCTGTTCTCTAGCCGGTTCGCCAATTGCTTCTAGGGCACGAGCCGCCTTAGTTCGCTCCTCTCGATTCTTATCGCTAAGCTTAACTATGAGAGGCGCAATTTTAGTAGAAAGCTCTGATTCGATCTCCTGGGCAGTTCCTGTTTCAGGACAAGCGCCAAGATATCCGGTGAAGAGAAGTGTGAAGGTAAATATAAGCGGTGCGTGTCGAGTGCTAAGGCGCATTAGAATAGTCCACTTTAGGTGGGCCGAACATTCTTTGGTTCGAGGCGAAACGGTTTAGGTGCAACAAAGTAAATCCCTCTAATTATGAGCATTTTATCGTGCAAATGCCAAGATATTAGATACCGTTCAGTGTGTGCCAATTTCGCTCTGCTAAGGTTATGCCTTTATTTTACTAGACTTCTTTAGCAAGTTCTCGAAAATGTCGACAACCAAAAGGAGAGGTCTTTCCAGCAATTCTCTGCGAAAAGAAAAGGTATATCAGGGTTTAGTTCAGTTCCGGTGTCAGCGAACGGTGAAATCAAGTGTCGAACGATAATCAAAAGCAATCATTTGAAGCTTGGCTAAAGCACCTCTCGGAAGAGGAGATGCCCGCTCTAGGCGTAACGGTGCAGGCCATCGCGGAGATGGCAGATGATGATGACCAGGGCTATGTTCATAAACTGGCAGATATCATTCACCAAGATGCCGCCATGACGATGCAAGTTTTGCGTCTTACTAATGGTGCGTATCATATCCCTCGTACTAAGAAATTAAACACGGTGAATCGCGCATTAGTGATGCTCGGCTTCGATGAGGTTCGTTCTCTCTGTTTGACGGTGGCAGTAATCGGGAAACTTTTGACAGGTAGCTCTCGAGACCAAGTAATTGCCGAAATGGGGCGAGCATTCCATGCCGCAGTGCAGGCGAGAAGCCTTGCCTATCAGCGAGGAGATACGGCGGCTGAGGAGATCTTCACTGCTACACTTCTCTACAGACTCGGTGAGATGGCCTTCTGGTGCTTTGGTGGAGAGTCTGCAGACAAACTCGCAGAAGAGATGTCTTCCTCGACGCAGAGACCGAAATCAGAGATCGAGCAGGAGTTCCTTGGATTTAAGCTCGAAGAGCTTACTCAAGGACTATGTGCGGCCTGGGGTCTAGGTCCAACATTAGAGAAGGCCTGGAGTGAGGCTGAGAGTCCGGACTCACGTTGGCGGGCTGTTAAGCTAAGCCATATGTTTGCGGAAGCAGTGGAGAAGGGCTGGGATAGTCAGGAGGTTCGCGACGTTGTTGCCGAGATGGCTGTCTACACAGGTGTCGCTCCGGAGCAAATGGAAGAAACGCTGCGTGAAAACGCGGAAGAAGCTGTCACTATGGCGAAGGGATTTGGAGCGCGAGCCGCGGGTGAACGTATTCCCTTGCCGGTTCCTGGAAAAGCTTCTATCGCCGCTGATAGTTCTGAGGGGTCGGTGGAGTCGTTGCAGGCTAGGAGTTTTCTGGATCCAGACCCAATGGTTCAGTTGAAAATATTACGGGAAATTTCGACTAAGCTCGAGTCTGGCACAGACGTAAGTGAGATGCTGGAACTAATTCTCGAAGGAATCTACCTCGGACTGGGAATGGATAGAGCTCTGTTTGCCCTTTTGAGTCCCAACCGTAAGTTTCTCCGCATTAAGTCCGCTCGGGGATTTTCGACCCAAGCGCTAATGCAAAATTTTAGATTTGAAATAACGCCAGACGCACCAACCATTTTCCATTTCATTGTGGAAAGCCAAAGTGCGCTATGGGTCCCGGATCGTAATGCGGCCGCAATTCAAAAGCTGATCCCAGAGAATATATCCAGCGTGATCGGCCATAGCCCCTTCTTTGTGTCGCCAACGATTGTTGACAGCAAGCCGATAGGGCTCTTCTTCGCGGATCGGCAGGAGTCTTCGCGTGAACTCACACACGAGGACTATGATTCCTTTAAGCAGTTCTGCATCCAAGCGGAGCTCGCTCTCGCGCATCTGGATACTCTACATTCTCGTGGAGCACAGGCGTAGAAACGACATGCACTAGCTTGCTAAGTATCCATATTTCCACATAATTTTGCGTTCTGAGCAACTCTTTTTCCCTCCCTCGCATCTATAGTTAAGGCATGGCAGCGCGATCTTGCTGCCTCAGTTACTTACTGCTTTGCTTAGGTTGCTATCATTTCATGCTCTCAGCCTAAGATAACGCCACACGCGGGTGCGGAAATGACATTGGAAGTAGGCAAGGACTCTCTCTTACTGTCGTCAGGAAGAATCGAAGCAGGCACCTCATCG
>QIGM01000253.1 GCA_003230795.1 bacterium | reverse complement strand
CATGTTGTTCCCTTGATGTCGGCTGATTGGAGGCCGAATATCATGCGGGAATTATTCAGGTAAAAGAAGATGCAGATCGCCAGACGCTTACACTTGTTCTATCATTTGGCCTGATCCCCACCAAAAACTGTAGGGGACTCGAACTCAGTGAACAATTTTCTTTACATCTTCGATATTGAGAATATACAAGTCACCTCTAGCTCTTGAACATGCTACATACAATTTGTTTTTGCTTGCATTAGGCAACTCATGCAACTTGCCTTGCTTAAAGAGCTTGTGGCTTTTGGAGTTTAGTACCACACACACGTCAACATATTTGTTTACCCCCTTACATTTTCCCCAATTATTAGAAAAGCAGTTGTATTTGGCATGGCTTTCGTAGAATAGCTTTACCTTGCTATCATCCTCGTACAACTTCTTCAATGAGTCTAGGTCGTCCACAACGAAAACATTTGTATCGTCATCCCGATGGCTTTCAATTTCTATGCCTAAGGTTTGGGTAATGAATTCACATACAGTTGGGCTGCAACGGTAAGACTTCCTTAAAGACTTGGTATCGATCCTAAATCCAGCACTTTCAAACTCAGTTAGGTATCGGTCCAGTCCATTCTTGTGTAAGTTCTTTCTGGTACTCCAGTCCCGGCTGGTATCAAACGTATGCTGGTAATAATCTCCAACAAAAGTCATGTTGATGTTGGCCTTAGATAAACCCAATATGAAGTTAAAGTCATTGGCAGCAAAATCCTGGACTTCATCGATAAAGAAGTAATCAAAGTACTTGTCCAGTCTTGCCAAAACCTTGTCCAAAACTCCAAACTCCAAAATGAGTTTTGCAGTGCGGTTAGCGTAAAGATATCTGTTCTTGCTCAGGTAGTGTGCGATTTTGGTTTTGCCTGGAGCTCTAGGATAGTATATCGGGCTGTTCCAGGTGAATGAATTGTCACGAAAATCGTAATAAAAAAAACGCCGGTAGCAGAATCTATAGAGGAAAGAAAAATAGGTGGTTAGGTAAACATGATCGGGCACTCGTCCGTACTCTCGAATTAGACTTGCCTCTATGCTCCGTACATTTTCGCGCGTATAAGTTACCAGCAGGTACCGGTTACCTTTCTCAATAGAGTTTACAAGCTTTGTTGTTTTGCCAGAACCCGCTACTGCGCAAATTACTTGCCTATCCATTTTATTGCTTCAGCTATGTATTTGGGCGCAGAAAGCTCTTCAGATTTTTTTGTCGCTAACTCATATGCGACAGTTGATTTGTTTTTCAGCATATAGTCTTGAACTGAAAGTGTCTTTCTGCCTTCGGAAAATAACTCATCGCATATTTCCTGGTTGTCAGGATACAAGCACTTTTCGAATGTGGTGCGATTCTGGTCATCATCGTCATAGAAGACTTCTATATTGCTAGACTTCACATACTCCGCATACTTCTCCTTCACGCCATCTGCGTTTCCATCATTATCAGTAATAACTGCGGTCAGCGTTCCCAGCAGTTGCGCGATATCCAAGTATCGAGGAAAGCTCACACCGCCAATAGATATCACATTAATTTCGTCCTTGTTGAGGTCACTTTTTGTCGCATGTTTATAAAAGGAAGGCATGAGAATGTACTCAGAATCTCCCTCCACAAGGATATTTCTTGATGACAGTACAAACTCAAGTACTCCGCTGTTTGGTGCTTTCATGAAGAAGTCGGCTGTGTCGTCAGGCAAATTATTAAGCTTGATTGGGTCTTCGCCGAAACTTGGAAGCAAGATCGCGTGTCTCAGATCCAGTCTCGAGCAAATGAGAGAGTTGTGGGTAGCTATAAATAGCTGCGATTTGCTCGCCTCTTTGATTTTCTCAATGAGCTTACGCATGTTGACGTGACTCAAGTGATTCTCAGGTTCCTCCAAAAGGACCACGTCAATATTGGTCTTTTTTGAAAGTGCAAAACTCGTTCTAATGAAGCATTGTGCGCCTACACCTAGACTCTCAATATCTAAGCCTGCTTTAGATATCGTTATATCAGTTTCGAGATTGGCCTTCGTGCCACTTTTTAGGGCAAACTCATACCCATCTTCGTTTTTCTCATTGAGCTCCTTGAAATTGCTCTTTGAAAATTCCCCCTTTATCTGACGATACCCATACTTGAGTTGGTTTCTTTCTTTCTCATCTGTGTTTGCTCGATAAAGAGCTCTTACATGTGATTTTGAAGCGTAGTCGTTGCTTATTTTTGTGTTATCAATTTGGAGATGTTGAACCGGCTTTTTGTATGCGCTAAGAGGCTCACCACCAAACCCCCTTATTTCAACAGTGTAATACTCATATGGAAACGCGGGGCTTTCTAAAGAAATTACTTCTTCGATGAGGTCTGCAAGACCATCGTTTGGTCGGCAGATTAGACAAATTCCGTATGCATTCTCTCTCGCAACATTGTGTTCGCCCTCGAATTCATGTCTACCTTGGTCTGTCAAATACAAGTCGACTTCCATGATTGGCAGATCTTTAAACTGCCTCTTTGGGTTGGATAAGAACTCATTGACTGAGTCCAGATTGAGTAACTTGTCCAATCCTATAGACTCCACGCGTCCAGGGTTACAACTCAATACTAGATCGATCGCCAACAACACTGAGCTCTTACCAGTGTCGTTATCACCAATCAAGATATTAAGACCACTATTTAGTCCATCAATCCTTTGATTTCTGAATCCTTTGAAATTTAGGAATTGAATTTTTTCTATGTGGTTATTAGTCATTTATATACATTACCAAATCAATTGTAATTGAGCACGTAGATTCCACCTGTGGGCCCCTGAGTATTGCCACCCAGACAATTTCTTTATCCTTTTTTATTCAATAAAGCTGGGCTATCTTGTCAACATATGAAGATTGAACCAGGACGGTCGAGTGCATTCGCCAAACTATACGAAGAAGAATTTGAAGAATCTATTACTGAAGAAGAGGCGGAGGTGATGATCATCCAGTGTCTGGACCTATTGAAGACGATGATGCAGGATCTTCCGGGTGAGGGAGAAACTCCTTCGGAAACTGATTCTCAAGAGACTTAATCATATTATCGACTTCAATGAATTCATTGGTATTTTCTTCAATTAGGGTTCGAACGTCGTTGAGAGCTCCCCGCAGATTGGAATAAGTAGGAACATTCGCAGCCCACACGAATGGTTTTTTGGCTTGAACATTGATTTTTTTATCCAGTAGGTTCAGGTTCGAACTGACTGTAGCGACAATGTTGCGCTGCAGCGACGTACTGCCTTGCTCAAAGCAGAGTACGGCTCTATTACTGAACGAAACAAGTCTCTGTATTAATTCGAACCATGTTGTTTTATGCATTGCTTTGCTGTGAGCTTCACGATGCACAAGTATCTCTCTTTTGATTATTTGTTGCTGATGTAAGAAGTCTTCTTCGGAAATAAAATCGCGGGCATGAAGATTGATAACTTTCTGCAAAGCACTTTCACCTTGAGAAATGGCCTTTTCAATACGCTGACCACTTGCAGCGGAATCGGCTTCAAGCAACGTGCGTTGCCGCCCAAGCTCTTCTAGCAGGAACGAGTAGATACGTGCTGGGATTGTAATTGAGCGAAGCATGTTCGTGAACGAGGCTTCGAGCGACGTATCCCGAACAAACGGTTGACGGCAACGGTAGTCCCGTCGTCGTCGCGAGCAGTGGTAGTAGGTATACCTGCTTCCATGCCTGTTTACTTGCTTCTCAGCAGTAATGGACATTCCACACTCTCCACACCGAATGAGACCTGTAAAAGCGAAGCTATGTTTCTGGTAACCCTGCTTACTTGGTCGGCCAATCATGCGCTGGACCTGTTGGAATTCAGCAAGTGAAATGATGGGTTCATGAGCGCCTTGGTGCGTCACGCCGTTCCAGATTAAGAGCCCAGCGTAGAAAGGGTTGTGCAGCAGGCGGTGAATGGAGCTTCTCGATAGGTGCTTGCCGCCAGTACGTCGCCGTGGAAGCGTACGTAAGTCCCACGAAGAGGCTTCCTCTTGAAGTTGCCGGAGAGATGTTACGCCCATAAGAGCCCGATCAAAGACACGCCGGACGAGTGGGGATCTTTCGGGGTCAAGAACAATCGTACTGGTTGCTCGATCATTAAGGTAACCAATAGGAGCAGCATTCGGACGCCATCCTTTCGCAATCTTTGCTCGATTGCCACGTTTTACGTTTTCAGACAAATTGTCGACATAATACTTTGAGTAGCCGAACATGATTTGGAGCATGAACTTACCTTGAGAGCTATTCTCAAAGGAAAAGTTTGCGAACTTCAAGTCCTTGATAAGACATTGATCTAGGAGGTAGATAATAAGCCCTCCATCTACTGAGTTTCTCGCGAGACGATCAGGGTGCCAGGAAATTATTCCTTCGGCTTCTCCTTGCTTGATCTGGTCAAGCATTTTATTAAATACAGGCCTTCCAGGTGCTTTCGCACTTTTAGACTCAATAAGAACGTCGACGATCTCAATATCCGGATTCGTTGAAAAAGCACGATCAATTTCACTT
>QIGM01000049.1 GCA_003230795.1 bacterium | reverse complement strand
GGAGAGGTTGCGCTCGTTGGTATCGATTCCCCTGTATATCAAAGCGGAAAAGTGTTCCAAGAAATCCTCTTTGACGAAAACGCTGCTTGCCACATCGCCGTTGGCTCTGCCTACAAGTTCTGCCTCGAAGGTGGAGAAACCATGAACGAAGATGACTTGGCGGAAGTTGGCTGTAACGAAAGCACAGTGCACACGGATATGATGATCTCTTCGGAAGAAGTTGACGTAACCGCCAAAACCGAAGATGGGACTCTCATTCCCCTTCTTCGTGCCGGCTCTTGGGTGCTGTAATCATCTCAACAGGCCCCAATAGGGATTGAAGAGAGTTCTGAATAGTATCAAAACTCTCAAATACCCCTTTATATCTCCTCGATGCCTCCGTCATAGAATCGAGCGCCGAGGAGAGCTTCTCCAGTTCCAGCTTACTCAAATCTTCGCACGCTAAAAAATACGTACGAATGGTAAAAAGCGCAGCTTGGGAATCTGGAAAACCCCGTGTGGTTTGACGTTCAACACGAAGCCACAGACGTTTCCCCGCATCTTCAAAACTCCGACCGGCGCTTTGGCCCGGAGGAGGTTCTGGATGCTGGTTGAGTTGAGTATCACAGCAAATACCCCAAGCAAAACGTTCGTAAGGAGCTTTATAGATCATCGCCTGCACAATTTGAGCGGCGGTGGCATTGACCTTCTCAATTTCAGCGATTGGGTTATGAATTTCCACAAAGGACTTGGCTATTTTATCAGCCGGCGACCAATGATTTGGAGCACAAAGATGTAGACTCGTTGTCATATCGCTCTCACCGGAGAGCACGACAATTGCCAAGTCCTCTTGCACTTGAGAACTTAGCGCATCGAAAAGCGAAAGGTAGTGTGCTTGAGATTGTAGCTTTCCGTGCTTATCAAAAGATATTGTTTCCTTAGTAAGCCGACACTCAAGTTCGCAAACTGAGCTACCTTGATGAAGCTCAAAGTAATCTGGTGATTCAACAGCGAGTTGTTTCGCAAACCATACTGCCACTTCGCATTCCACCGAGGCTTTAGAAGTCTCGTGCAAGTAATACTTCCCCATAGCCTCATTGCGGCAGGCATCTTTGTTTACTCGATATTTGGAAAACTCATTATCGAATTGAAACGCTCGCCAATCGTTTGAAGCTGACACATCCTTTTCTGACAGCGCTCGCAAGCCCGCTCGAACATGGTAGCGCCCATCCGGAATCGGAAAATAACGACGTGGAGGAGGAAGTATCGGCCTAGTCATTGTCCATTTTCATCCACTGCTCGATGCTTGATAAAACGCACTAGAAACATCGAGGATAATAAAATCAAACCATATTAGGGGCTTAGGCCTCGCCTCCGGCATTAGCCCTATCCGCTAACTTTCCGAGTAGTCACGTCTGAATTCTGCCGTAGTTAAGATGCTTTAGCGAGACTGCCTTAATGCCGACAAACTTAATATGAGCGCAGTAACTACGCCACTGTTGCTCCTGTAGTTTTGGATAAGCTTTTAGGAGGCGTCACAAGTGTCTGATCACGAAGTAGCACCAACAAAAATTCTTTTTATAGAAGATAACGAAGCTGCGTTTCAGATACTGCAGTGTATCGCACGCGCAATTATCACTCTTCCTCCGATTGAACTCTTTCACGCTCGAGATGCAAGTGAAGCACTCGCCATGCTTGATACGCTCGAGCCTGACGTGATCGTCATAGACGAGGAAGTCAATGAGGAAAAAGAACTCCTCATTGACAGTCTAAGCTTCAATCATCCTCCGATCATTCTTCAAACAGATGAAGACCCAGAGGAAGAAGTAACTGCTCTAAGCGAAGAGGTCACTCGCCTCCCTCGCGGAGAAAGCCTTGAGAGTATCCACAATACTCTTAAAGTTGCGGCTGAACTCGGAGAGAAGTTCACCAGTAGCAGAGGCTCCCGAAGTCTTCACTAATTGTATTAGGTGATCGATTGGCGACATCCGCCCTTGTCAGAGGGTGTGTTGTGCCGTGCTTCAAACATACTCGGCGGCTTAGGACTTCTGATTAATCCGCACTACCTTTGCCCGCCTGCGTAACTGCGCGCGGCACAACACACCCTCTTACAAGGGCTCATCGGCTACTCGCAAAACTAAACTATTCCCTGCCCTGCACAAAAAACTCAGTGGGCTTCCCAAACTCTTGCGAATCTCCAGAACAAGCTTTTGTTAGCAGTGGTAGCCCCTTCGGGTGGAACTCAAGCGCAGCCCCGCGAGCCATTCCACCCGAAGGGGCTACCACTGCTGACAAAAGCGCACGATATGGCAGAAACTACACTTAAGAATCCGAAGCCGGAGAAAGCGCACTTAGTTCCTCAAACTCTTCGTTCACTTGGGCCAACTGAGACTTTGTCTCTTTAAGCACCGACTTGCAGATCTTTATCGACTCTAGAGCCTCCTTCATTCGTGGCACGAGTTCATCGATTGAAACTTTATTCTCTTGCAGCTCTTGAGAGAGTCCTTCGAGCTTACGGAAATTTGCTTCAAAGGCCTGTTCTTCTTTCTTTGCTTTAGTCATTTTCCCTACGTAACTTTGGCTTTTTTCGTTGCATCAACAAACTGTATCAGTATTTCTTCGTCTTTTTTTAAGCCTTCGGCACTAAGCACAAGTTGCTCACTCTGAGCTTGGCGAATAATGGTAAAACCTCGTTTCAACTGAGTCTCAGGACCCGAGTCTGAAATTATTCTTTCAAGCGAATCAAGCGAAGTCTGCTTATTCGACACTAGCGCCTCCGCCTTTTCGGCAACTCCCTCCGCTCTCTGCAAATGGTGCTGGCTTCGTTCTAACACCCGTTCTCCGAGAGAAAAAGTCCGCTCGACAATACTTCGAAAGCGAGTTACCGCGTTGCTACAGCTCTGAGTCGCAATAGTCGCCAGCGGCTGCACAGTTGAGGAGAAATGGCGCATAGCCTCTGTCGAGTTGGAAAGTGCGAGCATAGGTAAGCTCACTTGAAGGCGGGCAAGATTTTCAATATGCGTACGTTCTACCTGGGTTGCCATCGCTTGAACGTGAGTAGACACATCCCCGACACGCTGCTGAAGCAACTCAAGTAATCGCGAAGACGTCGTCGTAATGATGCGTGCAAATTCTTTAGCGGATTGTCGTCGCTCGATAATTCGTTCCGCAAAAAATCTCCCCAAATCTTTCGGCACACCGAACGCTAAAAAGCTTACGTCCTGAACAGAAGATTGATCCTCTTGGTGACCAACTGCAGAAAATACCGGTATAGGGGCTAGACATACTGCCTTGGCGACATCGTAGTCGCTAAAAACGGCGAGATCTCCTGCGCTCCCACCACCGCGGAAAATCAAAATCGCATCAAGCTCTTGATGTTTCGATAATGTCTCGACACCACGGATAATACTTGTCTTCGCTTCAGTCCCCTGAACACTGACATTCATCCAGTAGAGCTCAAAGCCAAAGCGTGCCTCATCAAGCGAGGCACGAAAATCGTTAATCACTGTGCCGCCAGAGCTCGTCAACAGTCCTAGTCTCTTCGGCAAAAAAGCTAGCGCTTGTTGCCTATTCTTATCAAAGAGACCTTCAGCTCTTAGCTGTTCATTGGTCTTCTCGCGCTGTGCGGCCAGTTTACCAAGGGTAAACTCGGGAACAACACCAACAACGACGAGTGATAAAGAGGCTCGCCGAGGGTTCAGGCTCATCTCCACTTTGAACATCACCTGAAGTTCAGCTTCAAGTTCAAACCCTGCCGCGGTAAGCGGCGCAAGTACAGTCTCGGCATCACGCCATATCACACAGTTCACCATCGTATCTGGACTCTCAGCATCGCCAAGATCCATATACAATCTTCCACCACGTGCTTCTTTCACAGAACGAAGCACTCCATGAACATGCACCGTATGAGGAAAAGCTTTTCGTAGAACGCCTTTTACTTCATCAACAAGTGCGGCAACCGAGTAGCCACTAGGTATTCCTTTCTCTTTCTGAGGCTTATTGATTGTCTGACTTGCTTCAACAAGAAGCGCTGAGACTTGCTCTTGCATTCGAGCAGCCGGAGCGCTCTTTGCGGCAGCAGACGGAGCACCCATCGCACGCCGAGACTGTGTCTCAGCACTCGCACCAATCTCTTCAATCGCAATATCGTCGAATTTTTCTGCAAGCTGCTCGACAGAAAGAGTGAACTGTCGAATTTCCCACTCTTTATTCGCTGGGTTCCAACGAGCCGTACCAATTTCCTTTATCTTCTCTTTGGCATGGAAGGTCCCAGAGCCAGAAAAGAAGGCAATTCGTTCAATCCGATCAATGCGAACATGGAGTGAGGCCACAGTTGAAAAAAATACCGCGTGCTAGATTAAGAAGACCAAAGCCTTCAAGGATTAATCTCGTGTTGTACTCGAGTATGGGTGGAGTTGCCAAAACTCCGTTTACTCGTATCTCTGGATATCACAAGGTAGATAGAGAAGTCAGTTCGCATCTAGGGACTGTTGAAAAACAGTCCCGCACCGCGAAGCGGTGCCAAAAGCCACATGCTTGTGGCTTTTGGAATGCCGAAGGCATTCATGAAAAA